>JBEEIS010000001.1:0-34713 GCA_041169755.1 Pseudomonadota bacterium
CCGGGGCCTCGCCGCAGGCCGCCAGTGAAAGGGCCAGCGCGAGTCCGACCGTCCGTCGCCATATCAACACTCAGATCCCCTTGGGCCGTTCGATGGCCATGCTGCGGTCACGGACAGGCAACTCGAGCACACGCACCGCGTTGCCTTCGCGCACGCTCACTCGGATGGAACTTCCGGCCACGCCGCGCGCCCAGACCTGCTTGTAGAAAGCCTCCAGGGAGCGCACCGGCTGGTCGTCCACCGCCAGTACCCAGTGGCCAGGCCGCAGCCCGCCCGCCTCGGCGGGGCTGTTGGGGTTCACGCGCGTGATGCGCACGCCCCCGGCGAGTTCGGCGGCGTTGACGCCCAACCAGGGCCGCTTGGCCTGCGGGTGCTCGCCGGTGCGAAGCAGGTCGGCCAGCACCGAGGTCAGCACGTCGGCCGGAACGAAAAGATTGCCGGGCAGGACGCTGGGGCTGTCATCGGGCATGACATCGCGCATGGCCAGGTTGCCCACCCCCACGAGCTCGCCTTCCAGATTGAACAGGCCCGCGCCTGAATGGTTGGCAGGTACCAGCGGCGAGGTGTAGAGGGCGGAGTCGAGGTGGTATTCCCAGTAGCCGGTGAAAGGCCGGGCGTCAACCAGGCGCACCGCACCGGCTTGACGCGGGGTGCTGCCGGTGATGAACAACAAGGGACTGCCCTTGGGCAGGGCAGCGGCCGACCCGATGCGCACCGGCTGGACTCCCGCTAACGGGAACAGAGGCCGCAGCAGGCCCAGGCCATTGACGAAGTCGTAGGCCACGACCTGGGCGGGCAAGCGCTTCTGGTCTCGGGTGATCAGCTCGACCCGTTCAGCCTCGAGCACCAGATAGCCGATGGTGAGGACCAGCCCCTGCGGCGCGATGACGATTCCCGTGCCTTCACGGCGCCGGCCCAGAGTCCGAGCCGATGACGCGCCATCGATCACGCTGACTTCCACACCGACCGTGGCGGCCTGCAGGGCCTCCAGCCTCTCACGGGCCGTTGCTTCGACCGCGGCGGCCGCGGGCGCCTGCGCGAGCACGGGTGCAGCCAGCAGCGCGCACAGGACGCCCGCGCACGCAAGCAGGCGTCGGCGCGCGCGGTCCGGGATGCTTGGGGCCATAGGCAACTCCTGCGGTGTGAAGCAGGTCGGCCACTGGGCAGGGCCAACATGCGGTACAAGCCGTACCTGGGAACAGGTGAAACGACTCTTGATTAAGATCATGTCAATTTGGCAGCGATTCTCGCGACATCCCGGATATATGCCAAACAAGCCCGTGAATCCTTCTAAAGTAGTCAACATGCAAGCACATTGGATCCAGCTTCCCCGGATGGCGGCCCTGTTGGCCGGAGCCCTTGCGCTCTGGGCGGGTCTGGCGGGCCTGGCCCATGCCGCCCCTGGCGACCGCGCCACCCGAAGCGCCCTGATCATCGCCATCGCCAATTACGGCCCCGAGAACATTCCGGCCCTGGACGGCGTCCCGTTCGACGTGAACAGCGCCCGCTCCATCGCCCAGGCCATGGGCATCCCGGACCAGCGCATCACCGTGCTGCGCGATGCCCAGGCCACCAAGGACGGCATCCTCCGGGCGCTGGAGAACCTGGGGCGCACCGTGGGCGAAGGCTCGCGCGTTCTGGTGTACTTCTCGGGGCACGGCACGCGCTGGCTCGAGCAAGGCGCCGGATGCAAGGAGGGCCTGCTGGCCTATGACGGCAAAACGCTGACCAACGAAGAGATCGCGCAGCGCACACGGCGCATGAGCGAACTGGCGGACAAGGTGATCGTGATGTTCGACGCCTGCCACTCCGAGGGCGTCACCCGGCGCGGGGCCACCACGCGCTCCATCGCGCAAGGCAAGCTCACCCCCAAGTTTTTCCTGAAGGCGGGCGCGGGTGAAGACGCCTGCGCGGCCAACAACGTGCAGACACGCTCCCTGCTCGCCGCTTCGACCCGCCTGGGGGCGCTCAGCGAGAACTTCGTGCAGATCACGTCCTCGCGCGCGAACGAGGTCAGCTACGACGAGCCTGGCAAAGGCGGCATGGCCACCCAGGGCGTGCGTGACTGCCTGCTCGGGCGGGCCCGCGACCGCGATGCCTCGGGTGCCGTCTCGATGGCGGAAATCGAGCAGTGCGCACAGGGCTTTATCGACGAGAAGTTCAAGGCGGAGCCCCACCTGCGTCACCACGTGAGCGTCACCGGCAACCGCAACCTGGTGCCGGTGTCCACGGTGCGCCCGCCCGCGCCAGCGCCCGCAGCACCGGTGGTCGTTGCCGCCGCCCCGCCCCAGCCCACCCCGCCCGCGATGACGGTAGCCGCCCCCCCGGCGGTGGCGCCGACTCCCGCGCCCCTGCCCGCGCCGGTCGCCACGCCTGCACCTGCGCCCGCGCCCGCACCGGTGGCAGCACCGGCCCCGGTACGACCGCCTGCACCGACGTTGACACCGCCGGTGGCAGCCCCCACGCCGCCCGCGCCCGCCCAGCCCGTGCGGCCGCCGCAAACCGTGGCTATTGCGCCCCCGCAAACTGTGACGATCGCGCCCCCGCAAGCTGTGACGATCACGCCGCCGCAAGCGGTAACGATCGCGCCGCCGTCGCCGGTCATGCCTGCTGCACCCGTCGCTCCAGCCGCCCCCGCACCGGCCCCGTCGCTGCCCGCACTGGCCGAGCCACCTGCGCCCCCGGTGGAGCCCGCAATCGCCTCGCTGGCCACGCTCAAGGAGATCGAGGCCCAGCGCAATCCCAAGCGCCGCGTGGATGTGACGCTCGACAAAACGGAACTGCGTATCGGCAAAGACCCCCTGAACCTCAAGATCCGCTCGGCCCGTGACGGCTATGTGTACCTGGTGCTGCTTGGCAGCGACCGCAAGAGTTTCTACATCCTCTTTCCGAACGGTCTGGACCGTGACAACGCGATCCGCGCCAACGTGCCCATGACCCTGCCCCGCCCCGACTGGCAAGTGGTCGCCCAGGGTCCGGCCGGCATGGACCACATGCTGGTGGTGGTGTCCGACACCCCGCGCGCGCTGAGCGCGCTCACGCTATCACCGCCCGACGCCAAGGCGCCCTTCACATTTGCGCTCAACGACCTGCCGGGTCGTGCAGCACTTTTCGACTTCTTCTCCGGCGGCGGCGTGACGGGTTCATCCGAATCCTTCGGCGCCAAGCTGATCACCATCAAGGAGGTTCGCTGATGCACCGGTTTACCCTCACCCGCCTGGCGCTCACCTGCGCCGCGCTCTCAGCCCTGACTCCAGCGTGGGCCCAGCAAGCTCCCCTGCGCGACGCCTCGGTTGGCGAGATGGTTGAACGCCTCGCCCCTCCGCCCGCGGGCGCTGCCACCACGCGTAGCCTGCGCAATCTCGTGCCGCAAAAGCGCGAGCTCGATCTGGTGGTGCAGTTTGACTTCGACTCTGCGCGCCTGCAGACCACGAGCCGGCCGCTGCTGCAGAACCTGGCCGAAGCCATGGCCACGCCGCGCCTGACGGGTACCCGCTTCCTGGTGCAAGGTCACACCGATGCCAAGGGAACGGCCGCTTACAACGAAGCGCTGTCCGCGCGCCGCGCGCAGGCCGTGGCCGACTTCCTCCAGTCCAAGGGTATTGCGGCCGGCCGCCTCCAGACCGAGGGCAAGGGCTTCAACGACCTGCTGCTCAAAGACCAGCCCGAAGCCCCGGAGAATCGCCGCGTGCGCATCGTCGCGATCGAGTGAGGTCGCAGCGCATGACATTCGCATCGCTGCGTCGGCTCACGCTGTGGGGCCTGCTCGCACTGGCTCCTTCGGCGCAGGCCGTGATGCTGGTCTCCGAGGAAGAGGCTGCGCAATCGCGCGCAGCGCCCGTGCAACTGGTGGCCCGCTCGCCCCTGGCAGCGCAGGCCCCGGTCATCAAGCTGGTCTCGCCCGACACCGCGGCCACGATCCCCTCGCCCACACGGATCGCCCTGCGCTTTGAGCCCGGGCCGCAGGCCAACATCCGACCGGAAACTTTCAAGGTGTTCTACGGTGCGTTCAAGCTGGACATCACCAGCCGCATCACCGCGCAGTCCAAGATCAGCGAGCAGGGCATTGACGTGTCCGAAGCCCACTTGCCCAAGGGCTCTCACCGCCTGGTGCTGGAGATCCAGGACTCGGCCGGACGCATCGGCTCGCGCCTGGTCAGTTTCGTGGTGGAGTGAGGTGTGCCCCTCGGGGCACGCACCTCAGGCCGGCAGGAACAGGGCCTGCAGATCGCTCAGGAAGTCAAAACCACGTTCGGTCGGCTGGACGCGATCCAGCGACCGCATCACCAGCCCACGCTCCTGCGCCTGTGACAGCCCACGCTCAATGGCCGACACCGGCAGGCCCGTGCGCTCGGTGAAATCGCGCAGCGCGAACCCCTCGCGCAGGCGCAGGGCGTTGAGCATGTACTCGAAGGGCAGATCGGCCCGCGACACCTCGTGCTCCTGGGCCACCGCATGGCCCTTGCGCGCATGGTCCATGTACAGGCGCGGCTCGCGATAGCGCACCTGGCGCACCACCCGGTGCGCGAAACTGAGCTTGCTGTGCGCCCCGGCGCCAATACCCAGGTAATCGCCGAACTGCCAGTAGTTCAGGTTGTGCCAGCAGCGGTGGCCCTCGCGCGCATAGGCCGATACCTCATAGCGCATCAGCCCTGTGGCCTGCGTGAGCTCGGTGATGCGATCGAGCATGGCATAGGCCGTGTCGTCCGGCGGCAGCTCGGGCGGGAACTTCGCGAAATAGGTGTTGGGCTCCAGCGTGAGGTGGTAGATCGACAGATGCGGTGGCGCCAGGGCCAGCGCCTGGCGCGTATCGGCCTCGAGTTCGGCCAGCGTCTGCCCGGGCAGTGCGTACATCAGGTCGAGGTTGAAGGTATCGAAGGCGGCGGCCGCTTCTTCGCAGGCCGCCAGCGCCTGTGCGCGGTCATGCACGCGGCCCAGGGCCTTCAGGTGCGCGTCGTTGAAGCTTTGCACCCCCACGGACAACCGCGTCACACCCGCCGCGCGGAAGGCGCGAAAACGGTCTTTCTCGAAGGTGCCCGGATTGGCCTCCAGGGTGATCTCGCAATCAGCCTCCAGCCGCAGGCGCGCGCGTAGGTCGCCGATCAGCCGGTCGATGCCCCCGGGCGAGAACAGGCTGGGCGTGCCTCCGCCGATGAAGATGCTGTGCACCCCACGTCCCCACACCAGCGGAAGGGCCTGCTCAAGATCGGCCACCAGCGCGTCCAGGTAGGCCTGCTCGGGTAATTCACCCGCCGCTTCGTGCGAGTTGAAGTCGCAGTACGGACATTTCTTGAGGCACCAGGGCAGGTGCACGTACAAAGACAGCGGCGGCAGGACCCCCAGTTGAAGGGTACCGTGCCGCATGTAGTGGGCGAGGTCTGGTTGCCTTGCGACCGGGCCGTCAGGGGCACTCACCAGCGCTCCTGCATCAAGCGCAGCATCTCGCGTGCGGCCTGTCCGCGGTGGCTGTGCGCATTCTTCACCTCGGGCGGTAGCTGCGCGAAGGTCTTTCCGAAGGCGGGGATGTACATCACCGGGTCGAAGCCGAAGCCATGCTCGCCCTGCGGCGCACGGGTGATCTCGCCGGCCGCGCGGCCCACCGCGATCAGCGGTTCGGGATCGTCGGCGCTGCGCATCGCCACCAAAGTGCTGACCAACGCGGCGCGGCGGTTCTGGACCGCCTGCATCTGCGCCAGGAGCGCGGTGACGTTGTGATCGTCACCCTTGGGGTAGCCGAACTGCGTGGCGTAGTAGGCGGTGTCCACGCCAGGCAGGCCGCCGAAGGCGTCCACGCACAGGCCGGCATCATCAGCCAGCGCTGGCAGGCCGCTCGCGCGCGCCGCGTGGCGGGCCTTGGCCAGGGCGTTCTCCACGAAGGTGCGGTGCGGCTCCTCGGCCTCACCGATGCCCAGTTCAGCCTGGCACACCAGCTTCACACCCAGGGGCGCGAACATCGCCTGAAGCTCGGCCAGCTTGCCCCGGTTGTTGGAGGCCAGCACCAGGGTCTCGATCATGGTCAGGCCTGTGCAGGGGCAGCGGGCAGCGGACGCGCCAGGGCAGACGCTTGCAGGGCCACGAGTTCAGCGATGCCTTTCTCGGCCAGCTGCAACAGGCGATCCATCTCGGCGCGGGTGAAGGCCACGCCCTCGGCCGTGCCCTGCACCTCCACGAAGTGGCCGGCGCCGGTCATGACCACGTTCATGTCGGTGTCACAGGCCACGTCCTCGATGTATTCGAGATCCAGCAGCGGTGTGCCCTCGACGATGCCCACCGAGATCGCCCCCACGGGCCCGGTGATGGGCGATGCGGCCAGCTGGCCGCGCGCCAGCAACAGGTTCACCGCGTCCTGGGCCGCCACGAAGGCGCCGGTGATGGCCGCAGTGCGCGTGCCGCCATCGGCCTGCAGCACGTCGCAATCGAGGTGCAGGGTGCGCTCGCCCAAGGCCTTCAGGTCGAACACCGCGCGCAGCGAGCGACCGATCAGACGCTGGATTTCCTGGGTGCGGCCGCTTTGCTTGCCGCGCGCGGCCTCGCGGTCGCCCCGGGTGTGGGTGGCGCGCGGCAGCATGCCGTATTCAGCGGTCACCCAGCCCTCGCCGCTGCCCCGCTTGTGCGGCGGCACCCGGTCCTCCACGGAGGCGGTGCACAGCACGCGGGTCTGGCCGAATTCGATGAGGACAGAGCCCTCGGCATGGATGGTGAAGCCACGGGTGATGCGCACCGGGCGCAGCTGGTCGGCGCGGCGGCCGCCGCTTCGTTGGAATGAGGTCATGGGCGGCAATGCTAACAATGCGCGGCGCCCCACCCCGCCGGGGTTTTAAACTGGCCGCATGAAAGCTCCTGCCTACCTCACCTTCTGGCGCCCGCTGGCGGCCATGGCCCTCATCGCCAGCCTGGCTGCCTGTGCGGGGTACGCCCCCAGCCAGGACCTTCTGGGCGCCGACAAGGCCCGCCTGACCCAAACCATGGGCCAGCCCACCCTGGTCCTGGCGCGCGAGGGTGGCGAACGTCTCGTCTACGCGCGTGGGCCGCAGGGCTTTCACACCTATTTCGTCGACCTGGACGCCCAGGGCCGCGTGGTGCGTTGGGAGCAGCGCCTGACCGATCCGGTGTTCAACCAGATCACCCCCGGCATGTCCGCGCGCGAGGTGGTGGCGCTGATCGGCCCGTCGTTCGAGGTGTCCCGCCTCTCACGCGAGCGCGGCCAGGTCTGGTCCTACCGCTACGACAACACCTTCTGCCTGTGGTTCCAGGTGGAACTGGCACAAGACGGCACGGTGCGCTCGACGGGGCGGCAGATCCGACCCGAATGCGACGGGCAGGTCAGCTACCTTTGAGGCGGCGGATCGCTTCGTTGATCTCGGCGATGGAACGCTCGATGGCGGCGTCATCCAGGTCGTCGGCCGCCGGGTCATGGGCCTGCAGCAACCCGCACTGGATACTGGACGCATACACGCCCTGGCTGAGTCCCTCGGTCGAGACGCCATAACGCGAGTCGGCAGCGGACGGCGTTTCCCATTCGACAGCGATCAGGGTCACGTTGTCGCCATGCGGCCCGCCCACGCGCAAGGCCTCCTCGGCCAGTTGCGGGACGGCCTCGGCCACCGGCAAGGCCTGCAGGCGCTGCACGATCACGGCCTCGGGCAGGCTGTCCCACAGGCCATCGGAGCACAGGAGGAACTTGTCCCGCTGGCGCAGGGGCACCGGGCCGCCCAGGTCGTGGATGGGATTCGAGGGCGACCCCAAGCACGTGAACAGCAGATTGCGGTGGACCCCGTCGTCGGCCTGGCCGGCCGCTGCACGGTGCGCCACGTAGGAGTGGTCGCGCGTACGCGCCAGTACCTGCCCGTCACGCACCAGGTACAGGCGTGAGTCGCCGCAATGGATCCAGGTCAACACCCCCGCCTGGGCGATGGCCGCCACCAGGGTGGTACGGGGTGGGTCGGCCAGACCCTGGGCCTGCGCGTGGCGGTTGATGGCCTGGTGCGCCGCCAGCAGAGCCAGCGCGAGGAAGGTGGCGGGGCAGGCCACCTGCGGGACGGCCTCGCGCTGAAAGCGCGTCGCCAGGGTCTGCAGCGCGATCTGCGCAGCGAGATCCCCCCCGGGATGCCCACCCATGCCATCGGCCAGAACGAAGAGGGCCGATTCGCGGGTGTAGCAGTACCCCATGCGGTCTTCGTTGCGGGCACGGCCGCCCCTGCGACTGACCTGGAAGACAGAAAATTTCATGGCACGGCCACGCCAACGTCGGCCGACTCGCGACTGAGGGCGCGCTGCAGCGCAAACACCGACTGCGGGCGCTGCAGCGCGTCCAGCTCCATGCACCAGCGCACCACCTCGATCAGGCTGTCGGAGTAGGCCGGGCGCAGGCGCTCCAGGGCCGCGGGCAGCGTGTCGGCGCCCTGTCGCTTCGGTGCGTCGGGGGGTGGCACGCCCTGCATGCAGGCCAACAGGCTGGCGCCGATCGCGTAGATGTCGGTCCAGGGACCCAGGGGCTGGTCGCGGCGGTACATCTCGGGCGCGGCGAACCCGGGGGTGTACATCGGCCGGATGAACTGCCCCTCCTTGGACAGCACCTCGCGGGCGGCGCCGAAGTCGAGCATCACGGCGCGGTCGTCGTCGGTGATGAACAGGTTGGCGGGCTTGAGGTCCAGGTGCAGCATCTTGCGCTGGTGCACGATGCGCAGGCCCCGCAGGATCTCGTCGAACAGCGAGCGGATGGTGGCCTCTCCGAGCACCTGGGGTTTCTGCAGGTCGCGCGCAGCCAGAACGAAGTCCTGCAAGGTGGCGCCCTCCAGGTGGTTCATCACCATGTAGACCGTCTCGTTTTCGCGGAAGAAATTGAGCACGCCCACGACTGAAGCGTGCGAGATCTGGGCCAGGGCGCGACCCTCTTCGAAGAAGCTTTTGAGGCCCAGGCGATACAGGGGCAGCTTGTCTGGCGGCACCTGGGGCAGGCACTGGCCCGGCTCACGCGTGGCCAGGGACGCAGGCAGATATTCCTTGACCGCGACCTGCTGGCCGTCGGGCGCCGTGGCCAGGTAAACGATACCGAAGCCGCCCGCCGAGAGTTTGCGCAGCAGCCGATAACCACCAACGATCGTGCCGGCCGGGAGGGCGGCGGGTGTGAGCTTTGACATAATGAAGAAGGCTGCAGGCGATGCCGCCTCAAAGTTCCCGCCCAACCCCGAAAAATAACACAAAAGTATCAGATGGCAGTTTACAGCATGACCGGCTATGCCAGCGCCCAGTCCAGCGGCGCGGCGCAGGGGGCCGGTCATGCCCTGGCTCAGGCCCGGCTGGGCGTTGAGATCCGCGCCGTCAACAGCCGTTTCCTTGACCTGTCCTTTCGCCTCGCCGAGGACCTGCGCCAGCACGAGCCCGCACTGCGCGAGCTGCTGCAGGCCCACCTGAAGCGGGGCAAGGTGGAGGTCCGCGCCGGCCTGGAAGCTGTCGGTGCTGCCGACCTGCGCGACCCCGACACCGAGCTGCTGCGCCGCTTGCACGCGCTGCAGGACCAGATCCGCCAGGTGCTGCCGGACGCACGCCCCCTGGGCGTGGCCGAGGTACTGAGGCTGGCCGCCGCAGGCCAGCCCGGCGCGGCCGACGCTGGCGCGCAGCTGATGCCACTGGCCGAACAGGCGGTGCAGGCCCTGCTCTCTGCCCGTGCACGCGAGGGCGCCCGGCTGGTCGACATGCTGCGCGGGCACCTCGCCCAGCTGCGTGCGCTGGCCGCCCAGGCCCGGCCGCTGGTGCCGCAGCTGGTCGAACAACAACGCACACGCTTTCTCGAGCGCTGGCAGGACGCGATGGGCCTGGGCGCCCAGGCTGGTGCGGCTGCAGCGCCCGACGCCGCCCAGGACCGCGCCCTGGCCGAGGCCACGGCCTTCGCCATCCGCATCGATGTGGCCGAAGAACTCACCCGCCTGGCCGCCCACCTGGACGAGATCGAGCGCCTGCTCGCCAAGGGCGGCGAGCTGGGCAAGCGCCTGGACTTCCTGATCCAGGAACTGCACCGCGAGGCCAACACCCTGGGCTCCAAATCGGCCGCCCTGGAACTCACCCGCATCTCGGTCGACATGAAAGTGCTGATCGAGCAGATGCGCGAGCAAGTCCAAAATATCGAATGAAGGCTTTTTCCGTGGACTATCCAGGCAACCTCTTCGTCGTCGCAGCGCCCAGCGGCGCGGGCAAATCCAGCCTGGCCAAGGCGCTCATGGAGCTCGACGCCCAGGTACAGCCCTCGGTCTCGCACACCACCCGCGCCCCGCGCGGGCAGGAAAAGCACGGGCGCGAGTACTTCTTCGTTTCGCCCCAGGAATTCGACGCCATGGTGCTGGCCGACGCCTTCGTCGAGTGGGCCAACGTGCACGGCAACCGCTACGGCACCTCCAAGAAGGCCATCGAGGAACGCATCGCCTCCGGCGCCGACGTCATCCTGGAAATCGACTTTCAGGGTGCCGTCCAGATCAAACGCATCTTCACCAACGCCGTCCTGGTCTTCATCCTGCCCCCCAGCTGGGAAGAACTGCGCGCCCGCCTGGAGCGCCGGGGCGAAGACACCCCGGACGTCATCGAACTGCGCCTGAAGAACGCCGCCGAGGAAATGGCCCAAGCGCGGGAATTCGACTTCGTTATAATCAACGAGTTATTTGAGCGAGCATTGTTCGACCTCAAAACCATTGTTCACGCCCAGCGGCTGAAGTTTTCAGCCCAGCGGCGGACCCGGGCCGACACCTTCAAGGCCTTGCACATCATCTGACCCCGGAGCGTTCTCATGGCCCGCATCACCGTTGAAGACTGCCTGCAAAAGATCCCCAACCGCTTCCAGCTGGTGCTGGCCGCGACCTACCGCGCCCGCATGCTCAGTCAAGGCCACGCGCCCAAGATCGAGAGCAAGAACAAGCCCGGCGTCACCGCCCTGCGTGAAATCGCTGAAGGCAAGATCGGCCTGGAGATGCTGAAGAAGGTTCCGGGCTGATCCCACCTTGTCGGCGGGCTCGCCCCGCCCCTGCAAAAAGCACCGCCTCGCGGTGCTTTTTTTTGGGCCATTTCCGCCCTGGAGAAGGCTCGCGCTACATTTGAGGGATGAGTGCGGTGCTCGACCCCTCTTCAGGCAAACGCAAGCGTGCGGCCCCCGTCGTCCCCAGTTCCGCGCAAGCCAAGGCGGCGGCGGCCAGCTTTGCTGCGCTCATGGCCAAGCTGGACTACCTGGACGCCGGCGAGATCGAGCAGGTCCGCCAGGCCTATCGCTTTGCCGACGAGGCCCACCTGGGCCAGATCCGCGCCAGCGGCGACCCCTACATCACCCATCCCATCGCAGTGGCGGCCCAGTGCGCCCAGTGGAAGCTGGACGCGCAGGCCCTCATGGCGGCCCTGCTGCATGACGCGATCGAGGACTGCGGGGTCACCAAGCCCGAACTGATCGAGCGCTTTGGCGCCCCGGTGGCCGAACTGGTCGATGGCCTGACCAAACTGGACAAGCTGCAGTTCAACACCCGCGAGGAGAACCAGGCCGAGTCCTTCCGCAAGATGCTGCTGGCCATGGCGCGCGACGTGCGCGTCATTCTGATCAAGCTGGCGGATCGCTCGCACAACATGCGCACGCTGAACGACGTGCCGCGCAGCAAGTGGCACCGCATCTCCTCGGAGACCCTGGAGATCTACGCACCGATCGCCAACCGCCTGGGCCTGAACCAGACTTACCGCGAACTGCAGGAACTGGCCTTCAGCCACATCCAGCCGTGGCGCCATGCGGTGCTGTCCAGAGCCGTGACCAAGGCCCGCAGCCGCCGCCGAGACCTGATCCAGAAAGTGCAGCGTGATGTCGAAGTGGCCTTCGAAGCGGCGGGCCTGAAGATCCGGCTGGCCGGTCGCGAGAAGACGCTCTATTCCATCTATCGCAAGATGGACGAGAAGCACCTGAGCTTCGCGCAGGTGACCGATATCTACGGCCTGCGCGTGATCGTGCCCAGCCTGATCGACTGCTACACGGCGCTGGGCATCGTCCACCAGATGTATAAGCCGGTGCCGGGCCGCTTCAAGGACCACATCGCCATCCCCAAGGTCAACGGCTACCAGTCCCTGCACACCACGCTGGTGGGGCCCGCCGGCGTGAACGTGGAATTCCAGATCCGCACCGAGACCATGCACGTGGTGGCCGAATCCGGTGTGGCCGCCCACTGGCTGTACAAGGCCAACCCCTCGCAAGCCGAGGCCGCGGACCGCACGGGCGCCACCTGGCTGCAGTCCCTGCTGGACATCCAGCACGAAACGCGCGACGCCGCGGAATTCTGGGACCACGTCAAGATCGACCTGTTCCCCGACGCGGTCTACGTCTTCACGCCCAAGAGCCAGATCCTGGCGCTGCCGCGAGGGGCCACGGTGGTCGATTTCGCGTATGCGATCCACAGCAACATCGGCGACCATGTGGTGGCCGCCCGCATCAACAGCGCGCAGGTGCCGCTACGCACCGAGCTGAAAAACGGCGACGTGGTGGAAGTGGAGACAGCCTCCGCCTCCACGCCCGACCCGGCCTGGCTCGGATTCGTGCGCACCGGGCGCGCGCGCTCCAAGATCCGACACCACCTCAAGACCATGGCCCAGGCCGAGTCCCTGGGGCTGGGCGAAAAGCTCCTGACGCAGGCCCTGCGTGCAGAAGGCATCGAGCGCTTGCCCGATGCGGGCGAAGCGCACCAGACCGTGTGGGACAAGCTGCTGCGGTTCACAGGCAACCGCCACCGCGACGAGCTGCTGATGGACATCGGCCTGGGCAAGCGGATCGCGGGCATCGTGGCCAAGCGCCTGGTGGCCCTGCTGGCCGAACGCGGCGAAAAGCCCGACGCCCTGCTCATGACCCGCGAGCGCTTCACCGCGCACGAGAACCCTGCGCACGGCGCTGTCATCCTGGACGGCAGCGAAAACGCCTCGGTGCAGTACCCCAGTTGCTGCCGTCCCGTGCCCGGCGACCACATCGTGGGCTACCTGGGACGCGGCGAGGGTCTGGTGGTACACACCGAGGACTGCGCCAGCGCGCGGCGCCTGTTGAACAAGGACAGCGAGCGCTTCATCGGCGTTGAGTGGTCGGATGAACCCGTGCGCTCCTTCGAGACGCACCTGGTGGTCACCGTGGGCAACGGCAAGGGCGTGCTGGCGCGCGTGGCCTCGGCGATGGCTGGCGCCGAGGCCGACATCACCCATGTGGACATGGACGAGGACCGCGCTCAGGACGCCGCCGACCTGCGCTTCCTGGTGGCGGTGCGTGACCGCAGCCACCTGGACACGGTCTTGCGCGCGATCAAGCGCATCCCCGACGTGCTGCGCGTGCAGCGCGGACGCCGCGCCAGCTAGGAACCCTGCCCCTCGGGTGCCGGGTAGCGCACCTGCAGCACCTCGATCTCCTGCGGGCCCGCAGGTGTCTGCAGCTTCACCACATCGCCCTCGCGGGCCTTGAGCAGCGCGCGGGCAATGGGAGCAATCCAGCTCACTTGTCCCTGAGCGCTGTCGGCCTCGTCGATGCCCAGGATGGTGACCTCGCGCGCCTGCCCATTTACGTCGGCGTAGCGCACGCTCGCACCAAAAAACACCTGGTCACGCCCGTGGTGTACCGAGGGGTCGGTGACCTCGGCGATCTCTAGCCGCTTGGTGAGGAAGCGGATGCGGCGGTCGATCTCGCGCAGGCGCTTCTTGCCATACAGGTAGTCGCCGTTCTCGGAGCGATCGCCGTTGCTGGCGGCCCAGTGCACGACCTCGACGACACGCGGGCGCTCATCGTCGATCAACTGCAGCAGCTCGGCGCGCAAGCGGGCATAGCCGGCGGGGGTGATGTAGTTGCGCGCACCCGCCGGCACGGGTGATGCGCCAGCCGGTAGATCGTCGTCCTCGGGCTCGGATTCGCGGGTAAAGGCTTTGTTCATGGAAGGCGCAAGCCCTCTGGGCTGCATGACCCATCGAGCATACCGGGCGCGTCGAGCTCTGCGTGTCGCGGCATGTCGCGGCGTCTCCAGAGCGCTCCTACAGGGGCCGCAGCCTGCGCCTGACAGGCTGACCGGCACCGGGCTGCCCAGAATCGCGCGATGCATGCAGACGAGCCCCACGGGCAGGCGGCGGAGGCCGCGCACTATGCCGTCTTGCGACGCATCGGGCCGGCCCTACGCCACGACCTGATCGTGAACCTGCAAGCCGTGGGCATGATGACCGAGGTAGTCACCGCCAGGCTGGACCGCGGCCTGCCGCCGCTGGTCGACGTGCAGCATCACTTGTCACGCATTCAACGCGGCACGCGCGAGGCCATGGCCCATTCGCTGCGCGTAGCCACTTGGCTCGTCCCCCCCGAAGACGACAGCACCGAGCTGCGCGAAGGCGTGCTGGAGTGCATTGCGCTGGTACGCAGCGGGCTGGAATTTCGCGGCTATGCAGTGCAAGCCGACCTTCAGGAGACAGACTTCCAGGTCTCCAGCGCGTCGCTGCGCCCCCTGCTCCTGGCCGCCTTGCTGCACCTGGCCGACCGCGAACGCGCCCCGGGCGCCCTGGCGGTCAGCGCGCAGATCGATGCCGGCCACGCCACGCTGGCCCTGACCCGGGCGCCTGCGCGCAATGACGACCGCGGCCATGCAACGCCCGAGGCCGAAGTGCCTTACCGGCGGATGCAAGTCGCGGACGTCCGGGCGCTGGCCCAGGGGGAACGTGCCGATCTGACACTGGAGGACCACCGCATCCTGATCCGGCTGCAACGCCTGGTGCCCACCTCACCGCTGCGGATCGCACCGGTGTGAGCAGGCCCCGCAGGTCAGCCCGCATCGGCCAGGTAGGCCTCCAGTGCTTCGATCGGCAAGGGCTCGGAATAGAGGTGCCCCTGGAAAGCCTCGCAGCCCTGGCCCAAGAGGAAATCGCGCTGCGCCTCGGTCTCGACGCCCTCGGCGATCACGCCCAGGCGCAGGCTCTGCGCCAAGCCAATGATGGTGCGGGCGATTGCCGCGTCGTTGGCATCCGTCAACAGGTCCTTCACGAACTCGCGATCGATCTTGAGCTGGTCCAGCGGTAACCGCTTCAGATAGGACAGCGAGGAATAGCCCATGCCGAAGTCATCCAGCGCCAGCGCCACCCCCATGGCCTTGAGGTTTCCCATCTTGGCGACAGTGACCTCGATGCCATCGGCCAGCAGGCTCTCGGTCAGCTCGAGCTTGAGTTTGTCTGGGGTGATGCCTGTGCGCGCAATGGCGTCCATCACGCCGTCGACGAACTGCGGGTCGCGAAACTGGCGCGCGCTCACGTTCACCGCGATCGAGAGATGGCGGCGGTCTGGCCGCTGCGCCCACTGGGCCAGCTGCGCGCAGGCCTGATCCAGGACCCAGCGTCCGATGTCCAGGATCAGGGAGGTTTCCTCGGCGGTGCCGATGAACTGTGCGGGCGGCACGCGCCCGCGCACGGGGTGCGTCCAGCGCAGGAGGGCCTCCGCGCCGGTCATGCGCCCCTGGCGGTCTACCTGGGGCTGGTAATCCAGCAGGAACTGACCCTGGCGCCAGGCCTGGCGCAGGTCGCCGGCGAGTGTCGCATTCGCGCTGGCCACCGCCTGCATCTGCGGATCAAAAAAGCACACCGCGTTGCGCCCGGCGTGCTTGGCCTGGTACATGGCCAGGTCGGCCTGCTTGAACAACTCGCTCACCGCCACGCGCTGACGCCCGAACACCGTCACGCCAATGCTGCAGGTGCTGTGATGCGGGGTCCCAGACAGCGAATAGGGCTCGCCCAGGGTGTGCAGGATGCGACCCGCGACCACGCTGGCCGCCTCTGCGGCGGCCGCAGAAGCGGCCACAGCGGCAGGAGGCCGCAACAGAACGACGAACTCGTCCCCGCCCAGGCGAGCCACGGTGTCCTCGGGGGTGACGCAGGTCCGCAGACGCTCGGCCACCTGCTGCAGCAGCTGGTCGCCTCGCTGGTGGCCGAGCGTGTCGTTCAGGGCCTTGAAGTTGTCCAGGTCGATGAACATCAGCGCACCGCCTTGCGCGCCCGCGGGCCGGTCCAGGGTGGCATGGAGGCGATCGAGCAGCAGCTGCCGATTGGGCAGGCCGGTCAGCGCGTCGTAGAACGCGAGGTAGCGAATCTTCTGTTCGGCCGCCTTGCGCTCGGTCACGTCGCGGCCCACAGCCACCCAGTGCGTGAGCCGGCGCGATTTGTCCCACACCGGTGAGATGTCCAGGTCGACCCAGAAGGGTTCGCCGTCGCGGCGGTAGTTGATCAGGTCCACGCGCACCGGCTGCCACTGCTCCAGCGCGCTGCGGATCTGGGCCAGGCGGTCACGCTGGGTCTGCGGGCCCTGCAGCAGGCGCGGCGAGCGACCCAGCACCTCCTGGCGGCTGTAGCCGGTACGCGCCTCGAAGGCATCATTGACGAAGACGATGCGAGGCCCCGGCTCGTTGAAGGGGCCGGCCTCGGTGATGATCACCAGATCGTTCAGCCGCGCGATGCTGCCTTCCAGCAGCCGCAGCTGCTCCTGGGACTGCCGCCGCGCCGTGACGTCGCGAATCTCCAGGGCCAGACCGTTGGCGAAGCGCTGGCTGCGCAACTCCAGCCACTGGCTCTGGCGCGCATCGAGCGCCTCGATCTCCAGCGGGTGACCCTGCGCCAGCGCCTCGCGCACCTGCGCCTCAACCTCCTGGCGTGCGGTCTTCTGGAACAGGCCCCAGACTGCGCGCCCCTGCAGGCGGGCCACGGGATGCCCCAGCAGGCGCTCGGCCTCGGCGTTCAGGTAGGTCAAGCGGCCTTCGCCATCGACCGTGGCCAGCGCGCCCGCCGTGACCGCGCGCGGAGAAATCTCCTGGGCCACGCCCTCGACCGCAACGATCCGCCCGCCCTCCTCCCGCACGGCCTGCCCGATCAGACGCACCCACCGTAACAACCCACGCGCCGTCACGACCTGCACCTGGCAGTCGAAGGAGCGGCCCTGGCTCACGCAGGCATGCAGGTGTGCCTGCACTTGCTCGCGCGAGTGCGGCGCGAGGAAGTCCAGGCTGCGGACCGCCTGCTGCGGCCGCTCCAGGAGCACGGCCAGCCGTGGCGACGCACACAGTTCGCCCGTGGTCAGGTCCAGTCGCCACAAGCCGCCTTCGCAGGCCTGCTCCAGCAGGGTCGCGGTACCGGCCGGAACCCGCAGCACCTCAGACTGTGGGTCACACCGTGCGTCGTCAGGGGGGTGAGAGGTCATGGCAGGAAGGTCCTGGCACGGCACGCGGGTGTCTGTGCCGTCTGACGCGATTTGACGCTGTACGCGCAGCGGGCTCAACGCGCTGCGACGTAGAGTGGTAACCAGTTGCTAACCACGATCTCTCGACGACCTACGACCGACGACCCTATGGACGCGCCGGAACTTCATGCCTACGTGGCCGAAGACAACCCCAGCCTGTGCGAGACCCTGGTGGGCACACTGCAGGAGTTGACCTGCGTGCGGGTGATCAGCACGGGACACACCGAGGCACAGGCCAGTGCCTGGCTCTCGCAGCATCCGGCCGACTGGGACCTGCTGGTTGTGGACCTGTTCCTGCGCGGGGGCAGCGGCATGCATCTGGTGGAGAGCCTGGGCCCACGCGCACGTTGGCAAAAGGTCGTGCTTTTCAGCAACTACGTGACCGCGGGCGTACGCAAACGCAGCGCGCAACTGGGGGTGGATGCGGTGTTCGACAAATCCACTGAGCTCGACGCGCTGGTGGACTACTGCGCACGCCTGTGCTTTTTGCGCAGCACGGCCCTGGCCCAGCCGCTGGGCGACACGGGCCACGCACCGCCCGCCAGGCGGCCCGGCTAGGGCCTTACTGGCCCGAAGCCTCGCCGCCGCCGGGCATGTTCTGCCCGGGCGGCACGGGATGCATGGCGCCCCGTGCGCGCTGCTGCTCCTCACGCACGGTCGGATCGCTGGGGCCGCCCAGGGTGCTGCGGCTGTCTTGGGCGCAGCCTGAGACAGCGGCGGCCAGGCACAAGGACAGACTGGCCAAGCTGGCCAGGCGCTTGAAAGTGGACTGCTGGGGCATGAGAGGAACCTCCTGGGATGGGTGCGTCGCCCGTGTGGGGACGCTCCGACCCTCGCGGCAAGCGGTGTGCCTGAAAGGCCCCAGAGCCCCATGTACGCCCAGGCCGCCCCATAAGCGCCCATGAAAAAAGCCAGTTCCTTTCGGAACTGGCTTTCCCTGGATGGTGCGGCTGGCAGGATTCGAACCCACGACCCCTTGGTTCGTAGCCAAGTACTCTATCCAACTGAGCTACAGCCGCTGAGCCCGCAAGTATAGCAGGCTTGCAGCCCCCTCGGGCAAGCCTTCCGGGCGGCTCAGGGCGTGCGCAGGTGCTGATCCAGAAACGCCAGCGTGTGCTGCCAGGCCACGCCAGAGGCCGCTTCGTTGTGAGACGGGTGCTGCGGCTGCATGAAGCCGTAGCGCGCAGCATGAATCTGGAGCTGCACTTGCGGCTGCGATGCAGGGGCCAGGCCGGCCCGCACCCGCTGCGCCTGGACGAAGCTATCCACCCGCTCGCGGGGCATCCAGCGGGTGTCGGTCGCGAACTGCACGAGCACCGGACAGTTCGGCTGCAGATGCCGGTCGTCCTCGCCGTCGATGCCGCCAGGGTAGTGGCACACCGCCGCCCGCACGCCCTTGAATTCGCAGGCGGCACGCCAGGCCAGCAAACCGCCCCAGCAAAAGCCGGCCATTCCCACCTGCAGGTTGGGCGCCACACGGCCAGCGTGCAGGACGGCCGCCTCGATGTCGTGCATCACCCGGGGCGAGGGCAAGGCCGACAGCGGCGCGGCCAGTCGGGTGGACCAGTAGGTGTGCTCGATGCGGTAACCGTAATCGGCACCCGAGACCCCACGCCCGAAGGTGGACGGCGCCAGCGCCAGGTAGCCCTCGCGCGCGAAGGCTTCGCACATATGGCGGGCGTGCGGACCCACGCCCGGGCGGTTCTCGCCCGACGCGACGGGCGACCGGTCCTTGTGGGTACTGCCCGGACGTCGCTGGTCCATATGCTGCAGCACCACGAGAGCGGCGCGCGGCGCCTGGCGTGGCTCGACAACGAAAGTGCGTACGGCACTGCCATCGCGCGTAGTCAGGTCGATGTAGTGGCCAAGAGGGTCGGAGAGTTTCATGTGCGGCGGCACTGCGAGGCGTTATTCAGGGGCTCGTCGGATCGAGGGGAAAGTGGATCGGCGCGTCCATGGCGATCAGTTCACGCGCCGGCAAGGCCCGCGCGAACAACCAGCCCTGGCCGCGACGGCAGCCCATGGCCAGCAGGCTGTCACGCTGCACGAGCGTCTCCACACCCTCGGCGGTGACCTCAAAGCCCATCACTTTGGCCAGATCGATCACCAGCCGGGCGATGCGGGCCTCGCGCGGGCGGCTCAGACCCTCGACAAAGGAGCGATCGATCTTGATGCGGCTGATCGGAAACTGCGTGAGGCGGCTCAAGGAGGAATAGCCCGTACCGAAGTCGTCGATCACCAGGCGCACGCCCATGCCTACCAGCGCCTGGACCTGCAGCAGCAATGTCGGTTCGATGCGCGAGACCTCGGTCTCGGTGAGCTCGATCTCCAGCCCCTCCAGCACACTGAAGTCATTGACGCTGCGCTCAGACAGGAACTCGAGCAGGCGCGCGTGGCGAAAGACCTGGGGCGAGACATTGAAGGCCAGCACTGCCCCCGGGTAGCGCGCCTGCAGCGCGGGCTTGTCACTGAGCATCTTGTCGGCGATGCACAGGGTGAGGGCGCTATCAGGCGCGCCTCCTCGGCCACCGGGATGAACTCCGAGGGGCTGACGTCCCCCAGTTCGGCATCCTTCCAGCGCGCCAGCGCCTCGAAGCCGACGACGCGGCCATCACGCAGGTCCAGCTCGGGCTGGTAATGCACCTCGAGGGCCTGCTGGCGGATCGCCTCGCGCAAGCGGGTCTGGATCTGGCGGCGGCGCAAGAGCCGCTGGCCGATCGCGGCGCCGTACCAGCCCAAGGTGCCACGCTTGCCCTGCTTGGTCTCGTTCATCGCGACATCGGCGCAGATCTGCAGCTCGTGCCAGTCGGTACTGTCCTCGGGAAAGCGGCTCACCCCGATCGTGGCGGTGGCGGTCAGCAGACCGGCATCGGTGGGCACCTCCAAGGGCAGCAGACGATGCAGCTGACGGCCCAGGTCATGGTCGTCCGTCGCGGTGCGCTCGACCACGGCGATGAACTCGTCACCCGAGCGACGGCACAGCAGGTGCCCAGGCGGCAGATGCTGCGCCAGGTGCTTGGCCACGGCCTTGACCACGGTATCCCCGACCTCATGGCCATGCTCGTCATTCACCGCCTTGAAGTTATCCAGGTCCAGAAACAGGACGGCCAAGCGCCGGCGCTCGGATTTCGCATAGACCAGTAACTTCTGCACCTGCTCGCTCATGTGCCGGAAGTTGGGCAGGCCGGTGAGCGCATCCTGGTTGGCGAGATCGCGCAGCTGGTTCTCGATGCGCTTGAGGCGCGAGATATCGGAGATCACGGTCACATTGCCCAGGATCTCGCCCTCGTCATCGACAATGCGCGAGACGGCCACCGTGGCAGGAATGGGCCGCTTGTCCCGACCAAGGAAGGTGGCCTCACCGCTCCAGCGGCCCTGCTCCTGCAAGGCCGTGTTCATCGTGCGCCGCAACGCTTCGTTTTGCTCGCTGCGGTAAAGGGTGCCGGCCAGCTGGCCCGTCAGTTCGTCGCGGGTGTAACCGGTCATGGCCAGCAGGGCGTCGTTGGCCCGCAAGATACGCCCCTCGGGGTCGGTCACCAAAATGCCTTCAGCGGCCGTCGCGAACACCAGGGAAGTGGTGCGCAAGTCGTCGGTGAAGCGCTTTTGCTGCACCAGCATCGCGTTCAAGGCCTGCGTCACCTGTGACAGCTCATCTTGCGGCCCCGGCTCGACCTCCGCCAGTCGCTCACCGGCCAGGATCTGCTGGCATTCCCGCAGCAGGCGGTCCAGCCGCTGGGTAATGGTCGCGGCAAAGCGATGGACCCAGGACTTCACGCGCTGGATCATCAGAACGCCCAGCAGCAGGGCGACCAGCAGCACGCCGATGCTGAACACCGCACCGGCATACACCGAGCGACCCACCCATACGCGCACCGGCACCTCCAGCTCGGCCGCCGAGGCCATGGTCCAGCCTTGGGACGTGAGCATTCCGACCGCACGGGACGACAGCGGCAGGGGCTGCTCGCCCACGGTCACGGCAACCTCGAATTCTGGATCAACCCCGATCTGGCTCAGGAGCGTGGCGATGTCGATGGCCGCGACAATGAAGCCGACTGCCATCTCCGTCGTCGGGTTCTGGATGCGCTGCACCAGCAGGATCTGCATACGGCCCTTCTCGAGGCTGCGCAAACCGTAGCCGTCACGCGACTCCTGCACCGCCGTCGTCACGATGGGGTCGGTCGCGATGGCTGCCGCCGCGTCGGGCTGGGATTCGGGGGCGATGAAGACTCGGCCGCGGTAGTCCAGGATGTAGAACTGGCGCAGCGCGCCCCGGTTGAAGCGCGCCAGCAGAGGCGCAAGGTACACCTCGCGGCCCGCGCTGTCGGTCAGGCCGGTCCACAGCAGGGGCGATGTCGCCAGCGCACCGAGGTCGATCGATTGGTTGGTGACCTCTGACACCACGCGCATCAGGACTTTTTCCCGCACATAGTCCAGCTGCAAGTTCTGGTAGAGGTAGGCAGTCAGCAGGGTCAGCGCCATCGCGAGGAGCGTGGCCATCGTCACGTACAGGCGCAGGATCCGGATCAGCGGCTCACTGATGCGGTCCCTGAACCGGGACAGTGACTGCGTATGCGGCATCCGAGACGACGGGCCGGGTCAGCGCACCGGAATCAGTTCGCCATTGCGGTTCGCGCGCACGAACAGCACCTCCTGCGCGGTCAGCGCGTCGTGGGAGGTCGCGGTGAAGGCTGGCGCATAACGGCGCACAGCCCCCTCGAAGGGGGGCAGGTTTTCCAGGGCTTTCCGGATGTCGTCACCGCGCGTGCTGCGCGCCTTGTTCACCGCCAGGGCCAGCAGGTGGGTCATGTCGTAGGCATGGGCCGAGCCCACCGGACTGGCGATCTGTTCGACCGACGAAAGTTGCGCGTCCTTCAGGATCCACTGCGCCAGGCGGCGCGCCGCGGGCCGCGCGTTGCCGATGAACGTGAAGGTCTGAATCACCTGCATGTCGACCTTCTCCAGGGCAGGGCCAGCCAGCTGGTGCAAGGCACCGCCCGTCAAACCCCAGTGCGCCACCACCGGCAGGCGCGAGCTGGCCGGCTGCTCCGACAGCTGGGTGAGCACGATGGCCGCTTCACGTTCATTGGCCACCATCAGGAGGGCTTGCGCCGAGGCCTTGCTGCATTCGGCCAGGGCGTCGAGAAACGATGTCTCGCCCCAGTTGTACCAATGGGTGGCCACCACCCTCACGCCATGGGCGGCAGCCCGGGAACTCAGCACGGCATCGGCGGACCGGCCCCAGGCGGTATTGGGCAGGAGGGCGCACTGCCGCTCGGCGCGGTAGGCCGTCTTGCCTCGCTTGATCAGGGCCTCGACGCCCCAGCTGTCCTTGAGCGAGAGGCGAAACACGAAGGAAGGATTGACCGCGCCCTGGGTGATCGGGTCGGCCGAGCCCCACACGCTGATCAGGGGAATCTTCAGGCGAGCGGCCTCGGGCGCCATTTCCATCGTCACCGGGCTGAACTTGCCGGTCAGCACCGCGATCAGGTCGGGCTTGGCGGCCAGGTCGATCAGGTTGTCACGCCCGCGGGCGGGTAGCGCCTGGTTGTCCGTGGTCAGGAGTTTCAGCGGGCGCCCGTCGAGCACCCCACCCCGGGCGTTGATCTCTTCGATGGCGGCCAGCACACCCCGCTCGATCGCCTTGGGCGAGGTGTTGGCCCTAATGCCGTAGGCCTCGTCGACCGCGATGTGGACCGGCTCCTTGGCGTGCGACGACAGGCAAAAAGCCAGCGCCGCGCTGAACAACACGCGAAAAACACAACGACCCGAGTTGAAGCCCATCCAACTCTCCCACCACTTTTTTTATAACCAACATATTGTTACAAGCATGTAACGATTTGCAGGTGCGGCAAGCTCATGCGGATGAGCCTGACGGGGCTGGTGGAGTGAGTGGGGAGGCGGGGAGACGGGTAGGGCGTGAATGCGCGTGAATGATCGGCAACAAACGCCTTGCGAGACCAGGTGCTCGCCGAACTGCTCGCGCAGGCGGCTCTTCTGCATCTTGCCGGTGGCGCCCAGCAGCATCTCGGGCACGAAGACCACCTCGTCGGGCGTCCACCTCCGGGCCGTTGACACAACGCCGCGTAGTCGATATCTTTAAGATATCTTTTTGGAAGGTTTAGCCATGACAGCCGTCGTCCCTCAAATCGCGTTTCGCTACCGCTCCCGGGACAGCGCCACGGGCGTCACCCGCACAACGGCCAAACGGCTGGCGGAGACCCTGGGAGTCGACGAGACTCAGGTCATTCACCTGGCGCTGCATGAATTGGCTGCCAAGTTCCTGCCTCAGTACGAGCCCGACGAAGGCCCTCTCACCAAGACACAACTGAGCCAGGTCAAAAAGAACGCTCCCAAGGCAAAGGGTGGAACGGTACGAAGCAGCCTGTTTGAAAAGGAAAGCGCCTGATGCGCTGGTGGCCTGAGCCTACGGCCGGCGATATCGTTTGGTGCCACTTCCCAGACAACATCAACCCCAGACCCAAGCCGCGTCCGGGGCTCATCGTCTCGACCAAGGAAGACGACGAGGGGAAGATCTTCATTCGCGTCGCCTACGGCACGAGCCAAAAAACAAACCGGCTTTACAGCGGTGAGTTTCGGATCACCAAGGACGAGCATCCCGCCGCCTACGCCAGCGCTGGCCTGAGCTACGACACCCAGTTCGATTTGCGAAACGTCTTGGAGTTGCCGTTCAACAACAACTACTTTTCTGTTCCACCTCACGCTCCCCACGGACAAAACCCGAAACTCGGGAGCCTTCACCCGAGCATGGTCCGGATAGCAAGCGCGGCGTTTGGAGCGACCAAGAAATAGCCAGTCCTGTGGCTTGCCGCCGATGAATCTGTTCCGAATCGATGGTAGGGCGTGCAGGACTTGAACCTGCGACCAAGGGATTATGAGTCCCCTGCTCTAACCAACTGAGCTAACGCCCCCCCGAGCCCGCGATTCTAGGCCTGGGGTGGGCCCAAGGCCCCGAGCCCGAAGGGGCTCACTTGGGATGGCTCAGGGCGTTGGACACCAGCTTGGAGGTGATGTCCACGATCTGGATCATGCGGTCGTAGGGCATGCGGGTGGGACCGATCACTCCCAGGGTGCCGACCACCTGGCCGTCGACCTCATAGGGCGCGCTCACCACCGAGAGTTCCTCGAAAGGCACGACCTGGCTCTCGCCGCCGATGTAGATGCGCACGCCCTCGGCCTGGCTGGAGATGTCCAGCAGGCGCATCAGCTGCGTTTTCTGCTCGAACAGGTCGAAGGCGCGACGCAGGTGCGACATGTCGCTGGAGAAATCGCTCACGGCCAGCAGATTGCGCTCGCCGGAAATCACGACGGCGCCCTGCGACTCGCTCAGGGCTTCGGAGGTGGCCTGCACCGCCGTCTGCATCAGCTGCGCAATCTCGACGCGCAACTGGTCGACCTCGCCTTTCAGGCGCTCACGCACCTGTTCGATGGCCAGGCCTGCGTAGTTCGCGTTGAGGAAGTTGGCCGCCTCGACGAGCTGCGTCTGGGTGTAGTCGGTCTCGGTGAAGACCACGCGGTTTTGCACGTCGCCCTCCGGCGAGACGATGATCACCAGGTAGCGGCGCTCGGACAGTCGCAGAAATTCGATGTGACGAAATACCGAGGTCCGGCGCGGCGCCATGACCACGCCCACGAAGTGCGAGAGGTTGGACAGCAGGTGGGCCGCGTTGGCGATCACGCGCTGCGGCTGGTCGGGCGCCAGACTGGCCGAGGGCAGGCCGTCCCGCTGGACGGTGAGCATGGTGTCCACGAACAGGCGGTAGCCGCGGGCGGTGGGAATGCGGCCGGCGGAGGTGTGGGGGCTGGCAATCAGCCCCAACTCCTCCAGGTCGGACATGACGTTGCGGATGGTGGCGGGTGACAGCTCCAAGCCCGAGGCTCGCGACAGGGTGCGCGAGCCCACTGGCTGCCCGTCGGCGATGTATCGCTCGACCAGGGCTTTCAACAACAGCTTGGCACGGTCATCGAGCATCTTGAACGGCTTTTGCGCGATTTTAATGATGTAATTTGAGAATGAGTTCCCAGTTCCGCCACGTCGCGCTGATTGGCAAGTACCCGTCCTCTGGCGCGTCCGGCGGGACCACCCGCGCGGCCCTGGAGGATATTGCCCAGTTTCTCTCGGCGCAAGGCTGCGAGGTCTCCATTGAACGCGAGACCGCGATGCATGCCGACCTGCAGGGGCATTCCACCCTGGACGCGGCAGGCATCGGCGCCCAGTGCGACCTGGGGCTGGTGGTCGGCGGCGACGGCACCATGCTGGGCATCGGCCGACAGCTGGCCCCCTACGACGTACCCCTGGTGGGCATCAACCAGGGGCGCCTGGGGTTCATCACCGACATCCCCCTGGACGGCTACCGCGCGGCGCTCGCGCCCATGCTGGCCGGCGCCTACGACGAAGACTGCCGCAGCCTGATGCACGCCCGCGTCGTACGCGACGGCCGGTGCGTGTTCGACGCGCTGGCCATGAACGATGTGGTGGTCAATCGCGGCGCCACCTCGGGCATGGTCGAACTGCGGGTCGAGGTCGATGGCCATTTGGTGGCCAACCAGCGTGCCGACGGCCTGATCGTCGCCACGCCCACCGGCTCCACCGCCTACGCGCTGTCTGCGGGCGGCCCGCTGCTGCATCCCTCCAACCCGGGCTGGGTGCTGGTGCCCATCGCCCCGCACACCCTGTCCATCCGTCCGCTGGTGGTCAATGACGCGGGCGAGGTCACCATCGAGCTGGTGGCTGGCCGCGACGCCAGCGCCAATTTCGATATGCAGTCGCTGGCCTCGCTGCTGCACGGCGACCGCATTACCGTACGCCGCTCCGAACACCAGGTGCGTTTCCTGCACCCGCAAGGCTGGAGCTACTTCGACACCCTGCGCCAGAAGATGCACTGGAACGAAGGGGGCGCGTGACAACATCATGAGCCTGCGACGCATTGCCTTGCGCGATTTCGTGATCGTGCGCGAACTGGACCTGGACCTGTCTCCCGGCTTCAGCGTCCTCACCGGCGAAACCGGCGCCGGCAAGTCCATCCTGATCGACGCCCTGCAATTGGCCCTGGGCGCGCGCGCCGACGCCGGCGTCGTGCGCGAGGGCGCGGCACGGGCCGATATCAGCGCCGAATTCGACGCAGCGCCTGCGCTCGCCCCCTGGCTGGAAGAGGCCGGCTTCGAGAACGGCGACACGCTGCTCCTGCGCCGCAGCATCGACGCCCAGGGCAAGAGCCGGGCCTGGATCAACGGCGTCCCCGCCACCGCCACGCAGCTGCGCGAAGCTGGCGACCGCCTGGTCGACATCCACGGGCAGCATGCCTGGCAGAGCCTGACCCGCCCCGATGCGGTACGCGCCCTGCTCGACGCCTATGCCGGCACTGGCACACAGGCCCTGAGCACGCTGTGGCAGGCCTGGCGCGCCGCGCAGAAAACCCTGGCCGACGCACAGGCGGCCCAGGACACCCTGCAGCGTGAACGCGAACGCCTGGCCTGGCAGATCGGCGAGGTCGACAAGCTCGCGCCCGGCACCGACGAATGGGACGAGCTCAATGCCAGCCACACCCGGCTGGCCCACGCGCAAAGCCTGCTGGATGCCGCGCAATCGGCCCTTGACGCCCTGCAGGACGAGGACGGCGGGGCCACCGCCCGCCTGGCCCAGGCCCGTACCGCCCTGCAAGGGCAGGAGCACCTCGAACCCGACTTCGCGGCCCTGGCCGAAGTGATCGCCTCCAGCCTGGCCCAGGCCGAGGACGCGGCCCACAGCCTGCACACCTACCTGCGCAAGACCGAACTTGACCCGGAGCGCCTGGCCGACCTGGACGCACGCATGTCGCTGTGGATGTCGCTGGCTCGGCGCTACAAGCGCACGCCGCCCGAACTGCCGGCGCTGCTCGCAGGCTGGAAGGAAGAACTCGCACGCCTGGATAGCGCCGCCGACCTCGAAGGCCTGGCCACGGCCGAACGCCGCGCCCAAGAGGCCTACCTGGCCGAAGCCCGCAGCCTGTCCAAGATCCGCGCCAAGGCGGCCCCCAAGCTGGCCAAGGCCATCACCCAGGCCATGCAGGGCCTGGGCATGCAGGGCGGCCGCTTCGAGGTGGCCCTGGAGACGCTGGCGGCCCCCGCGCAGCACGGGCTGGAGGACGTCGCCTTCCTGGTCGCGGGCCACGCCGGCAGCAGCCCGCGCCCGGTGGGCAAGGTGGCGTCGGGTGGCGAGCTCTCGCGCATCGCGCTGGCCATCGCGGTCACCACCAGCGAGCTGGGCAGCGCGCAAACACTGATCTTCGACGAGGTCGATTCCGGTGTGGGCGGCGCGGTCGCTGAAACCGTGGGCCGACTCATGAAGCAGCTGGGACGCGACCGCCAAGTGCTGGCCGTCACCCACCTGCCCCAGGTCGCCGCCTGCGCCGACCACCACCTGGTGGTATCCAAGCGCGCCGACGCACAGGGCACGTCCAGCGGTGTGGCTCCGGTCACCGGCGAGCAGCGCGTGGCCGAAGTCGCGCGCATGCTGGGCGGCGAACGCCTCTCGGGCACCACCCTGGCCCACGCCAAGGAAATGCTCGGCGACGGCGCGGCCTCATGAGCGCGGGTCACGCCTCGCCTTCGGGCGCCGAGGCCGGCGGCCTGGAGCTGGTGCTGATCACCGGCATGTCCGGCTCGGGCAAGTCGGTCGCCCTGCGCGCCCTGGAAGACGCCGGCTACTACTGCGTCGACAACCTGCCGCCCGAACTGCTGCTGTCCTTCGTCAACCTCGAGGAGCAGTCCGCCGCACAGCGCGTGGCCATCGCCATGGACGTGCGCAGCGCCGCGGCCCTGCCCCAGGTGCCCGCCCAACTGGCCGAACTGACCCAGCGCGGTATCTCGGTGCGCTCGCTGTTCCTGGACTCCACCACCGACACGCTGGTGCGGCGCTTCTCCGAGACGCGGCGCCGCCACCCCCTGTCGGGCCGCCTGCCCGGCGCGTCCGAGCCGGCCGACCTGCAGCGCGCGCTGGTCGACGCCATCGAACTCGAACGCGAACTGCTGGCCGACCTGCGCGAACGCGCGCACGTGATCGACACCAGCGTGATCCGACCGGCGCAGCTGCAGGCGCATGTGAAGTCGCTGATCTCGGCGCCTGGCAGCTCGCTCACGCTGGTTTTCGAATCCTTCGCCTTCAAGCGCGGCGTCCCGGTCGACGCCGACTACATGTTCGACGTGCGCATGCTGCCCAACCCCCACTACGAGCCCGCGCTGCGCGACCTGACTGGCACCGACGCGCCAGTGATCGCCTACCTCGACACCCAGCCCGAGGTCGAGACGATGTACACGCACATCGAGGGCTTTCTCGCGACCTGGCTGCCGGCCCTGGCGCGGGACCACCGCAGCTATGTCACCGTGGCCATAGGCTGCACCGGCGGGCAGCACCGCTCGGTGTACCTCGTGGAAAAACTGGCTGCCCGTTTCGGCTCGCACTGGACCACGCTGCGACGCCACCGCGAGCTCGAAGGCCGCAGGCCTTCACACTAGCGGGCGACCGCGTCCCGTTCGGCCTCCAGCAGCTTGCGCACCGGCGCAGGCAGGCCCAGGGCGGGCCAATCGACGGCACCGAACCACGCACCCACACCCGCCGGCGCGTCGGTGTCGAAGGACACCCACACCGGGTGCAGGTGCAGGTCCTTGTGCGTGAGCACGTGCACGAAAGCCGCGCCATCTTCCAGCGTGCGGTGTGCCGGCACTGCCGCACGCAGCGATTCGTGCGAATCGAATACCGGCAGACAGTACAGACCGGCCCAGACACCCTGCTGCGGCCGCTTTTGCAGCCACACCGCACCATCGGCGCGCCGGGCGTGCAACAGCCACAGCGACTGCGCGCTGCGTTTGAGCTTGCGCGTACGCACCGGGTAGCCGGTGGGGTTGCCTTCACGATGTGCCACGCACAGATCGTTCGCGGGGCAGGCTACGCACTTCGGCGCCCGGGCCGTGCAGACCGTGGCGCCCAGGTCCATCAGCCCCTGGGTATAGGCCGGCATGTCGTTGGCATCGGGGGGCACCAAGGACTGGGCCTGGTCCCACAGCGCGCGCTCCTCGCGGGCTACCGCCAGGTCGCCGGCGAAACCGCCGACGCGCGCGAGCACGCGCTTGACGTTGCCATCCAGGATGGCAATGCGCTCACCGAAGCAGAACGCGGCGATGGCTGCCGCCGTCGACCGCCCGATACCCGGGAGGGTCTGCAGCACCTCGGCGCTGCGGGGGAACGCACCGCCATGAACCGCGACCACCTCCTGCGCGCAGCGGTGCAGGTTGCGGGCCCGGCTGTAGTAACCCAGGCCGCTCCACAGACCCAGCACCTCGTCTTGCGGCGCGGCGGCCAGGGCCTGCACATCGGGGAAGCGTTCGAGGAAACGCGCGTAGTACGCCAGCACCGTGACCACCTGCGTCTGCTGCAACATGATCTCGGAGAGCCAGACGCGGTAGGGATCACGCGTGGCCTGCCAGGGCAGGCCGCTGCGGCCATGGGCGCGCTGCCACGGCACGACGCGCGCGGACAGCGCGTGTGGCGCGGCCGACGCCGGCGCGGGTTGGATGGACACGGGCATGTTCACCGCTGGCACCGCGCGCAGTAGTAGGTCGCACGCTGGCCCTGCACGATGCGGCGCACCGGGGCCTCGCACACGCGGCACGGCAGGCCGGCGCGGTCGTACACGTGCGCTTCGAGCTGGAAATAGCCGGACTCGCCTTGGGCGTTGGAGAAATCGCGCAGGGTGCTGCCGCCTTTTTCCACCGCACGGGCCAGCACGTCGCGCACCGCAGCATGCAGACGCGTGGCGCGCGCCAGGCTGATGCGCGAGGCGCGCGTGGTGGGCCGGATACCCGCCAGGAACAGGGCCTCCGACGCATAGATGTTGCCCACGCCCACCACGATGTCGCCCGCCAGCAGCACCTGCTTGATCGGTGCGTTGCGCGCCTGCAGCGCGGCGTGGAAGACCGCCGGATCGAAGTCCTCCCCCAGCGGCTCGACCCCCAGGCGCCCCAGCAGCTTCACCGCCTCGGGCGCGGCTTCGCTGCGGGCGTACACCACCGCGCCGAAGCGGCGTGGGTCGTTCAGACGTAGCACGCCGCGGCTGGTAGCGAGGTCGAAGTGGTCATGCGGGCCGGGCGCGGGCAGCGTGTCGGCGAAAGACAGGCTGCCCGACATCCCCAGGTGCAGCAGCAGCAGGCCCTCATCGAGGTCGACCAGCAGGTACTTGCCACGCCGGCGCACGGCGCGCACCGTTCGGCCCGCCAATTGCGCGGGGTCGCAGCCCAGGGCCCAGCGCAGGGGCTTGCCACTGCGTGCCGACACAATGCGCGCGCCCGCGATGCGATCGGCAAAGCTCAGACGCGTGACTTCAACTTCGGGCAGTTCGGGCATGGGCGCAACCCGGCGATTATGATGGCCCGCATGACGCTGTTCCCTCGCGCCACCGCTCTCATGTCGCTGCTGCTGCTGGCGGCCCCGGGCGCCCACGCGCAGGCCCCGGCACCCGCCCGGGCCGCTGCTTCGGCGCCAGTCAGCGCCGCGCCGCCCCGGCCCTCGGCCCTGAGCGCCGAGTTGTTCTACCAGCTGCTCGTGGGCGAGCTCGCCGCGCGGGGCCAGGACCCGGGCGCGGGCTTCTCGCTGATGCTCGATGCAGCCCGCAAGACCAACGACCCCGACCTGTACCAGCGGGCCGTGCAGATCGCGCTGGAAGGTCGCGCCGGCGAATCGGCGCTGCAGGCCGCCCGCGCCTGGCGCCAGGCCCACCCCACCTCCCGCGACGCCAACCGCTACGTGCTGCAGCTGCTGCTCGCCCTGAACCGGGTCGCCGAATCGGCCGAGCCGCTCAAGGCCCTCATCGCGCTCACGCCCGCCCTCGAACGCAGCACCGCGCTCGCCCTGGTGCCGCGTCTGTATGCCCGCGCCAGCGACAAGCGCCTGGCTGCGAGCGTGGTCGAACAGGGCTTGGCCGAGGCGCTGTCGCGCCCGGAAACCGCGTCGCCAGCCTTCACGGCCGTGGGCCGCTTGCGCCTGGCTGCTGGCGATACAGCCGGCGCACTGGACGCGGCCACACGTGCGCAGGCGGCCGAACCCGTGACCGAGGGCCCGGCCCTGCTGGCCCTGGACCTGATGGCCACCAACCAATCCCAGGCCGAGATCTTGGTGCGCCGCTACCTGGAGGGACGACCCCTGCCCGAGGTGCGCATGGCCTACGTACACGCCCTGCTGGACGCGAAGCGCCAGGCCGACGCGCGTGCCCAGCTCACGCTCATCACGCAGGCCAAGCCCGACCTGGCTGAAGCGTGGTTGGTGCAGGGCGTCCTGCAGGTGCAGGAAGGCCAGCTGGATGCCGGCGAAGCCTCGCTCAAACGCTACCTGGGTCTGGTGCCCTCCGGCGGCGACAGCGGCGAGCGCAATCGCGGTCTGGCGCAGGCTCACCTGGCTCTGGCACAGGTCGCCGAAAAGCGCGGCGACCTGGCCCAGGCCAACGCGTGGCTCGATCGCATCACCAACCTGCAGGACCTGGTGGCCACCCAGAGCCGACGCGCCTCCATCCTGGCCCGCCAGGGCCGTATGGACGAGGCGCGCAAGCTGATACGCGCCCTGCCCGAACGCCACGCGGGCGAAGCTCGGTCCAAGCTGCTGGCCGAGACGCAGCTCCTGCGCGATCACAAGCAGTACCAGGTCGCCTACGACCTGCTCGAAGAGGCCGCTCGGCGCCAGCCAGCCGACGCCGAGCTGATGTACGAGCAGGCCACCGTCGCCGACAAGCTCGGACGCTACGCCGACCTCGAGCGCCTGCTGCGTCAGGCCATTGCCCTGAAGCCGGACTTCCACCACGCCTACAACGCGCTGGGCTACTCCATGGCCGAACGCAACGTGAACCTGCCCGAGGCGCGGGCCCTGATCCTCAAGGCCCTGGAGAGCGCGCCAGGCGACCCCTTCATCACCGACAGCCTGGGCTGGGTCGAGTTCCGTCTGGGCAACCTGCCCGAGGCCGTGCGCTTGCTGGAGCAGGCCTACCGGGGCCGCCCTGACGCCGAGATTGCCGCCCACCTGGGCGAGGTGCTGTGGGCCCTGGGTCAGCGTGACCGGGCCCGCGCCATCTGGAAAGAGGGACTCCTGCTCAATCGCGAGAACGAGACCCTGCAGGACACCCTCAAGCGCCTGCGCGTGAAACTGTGAGCCGACGGGCCTCGCTACGCGCCGTGGGGGCCTGCGCCTTGGCGCTGGCGATGGCTGGCTGCGCCCTTGCGCCCCCACTCCCCAACGCCGCCGGCCCTCGCTGGAGCGGCCGCCTGGCCCTGCAGGTGGCTGGACGCGCCGAGGGCAGCTTCACCGCCGGCTTCGAGCTGCGCGGCTCGCCCGCCACGGGTGAACTGACGCTCTACACCCCCCTCGGGACGGTTGCGGCCTGGCTGCAGTGGGCGCCGGGCCGCGCCAGCCTGCGCACTCCGGGTCAACCCGCGCGTAAGGCCCCTTCCCTGGACGCCCTGCTGGCCCAGGCCCTGGGCACCGCGGTGCCGGTAGCGGCCCTGTTCGACTGGCTGGCCGGCATTCCGACCCCGGTCGCCGGCTGGCAGGCGGACCTGTCGCAGCACGCATCGGGGCGCCTGGGGGCCCGACGGCTGGCAGACCCGGCCGCCGACCTGCGCATCCTCCTGGAGCAGCCATGAAAGCGCTGTACGACGTCCCGGCCCCAGCCAAGCTGAACCTGTTCCTGCATGTCACCGGCCGGCGCGCCGACGGGTACCACCTGCTGCAGTCGGTCTTCATGCTGATCGACTGGCAGGACACCCTGCACTTTGAGCTGCGCCCCGACGGGCGCCTGAGCCGCGAGGATCACGGGGCCACTCTGCCCGAGGACGATCTGTGCCTGCGTGCGGCACGGGCGCTGCAGCAGGCCACCGGCACAAGCCACGGGGCGCACATCAGCCTCACCAAGCGCCTGCCCTCGCAGGCTGGCATGGGCGGGGGCTCCTCCGACGCCGCGTCCTGCCTGCTGGCCCTGAACCGCCTGTGGGGCCTGGGCCTGGCCCGACCCGCCCTGGAGGCCATCGGCCTGCGCCTGGGGGCCGACGTGCCCTTCTTCCTGCGCGGGCGCAACGCCTGGGTCGAAGGCGTGGGCGAGCAAATCACCCCCATCGATCTGCCCCCGGCCCGCTTCGTGGTGGTCCAGCCCGATCAGGGTCTGGAGACCGCCCGCATCTTTTGCGACCCTGGGCTTCGCCGCGACACGCAACCTGCTACAATCTCGGGCTTTGCTGTACGTCCTTACGACTTCGGATGTAATGACTTGCAGCCGGTTGCCCAGAGGCTATGCCCCGGCGTCACCCAGGCCCTGGCCTGGCTTGAATCGCAGGGCCTGGCACCCCGGATGACCGGCTCAGGCAGCGCGGTGTTCGCAAGGTGGCCCTTTCCAGAGCCTTTTGCGGCCCAGCCCCCGGCGGGCTGGACACTGCGGGAATGCAGCAACCTGGACGCGCATCCCCTGGTGGGCTGGGCGGACAGCGACGGTTGATCGGTGGGGGGCTTTCGGGCCGCCTTCCTGTGTAGGGGAGTCGCCAAGTTGGTTAAGGCACCGGATTTTGATTCCGGCATGCGAGGGTTCGAGTCCTTCCTCCCCTGCCAAATATCCAAACACCCAGTTCGCTGGCTACGCTGATGCAGGCTGCTCCGCACTCCGATTTCATGGTCTTCACCGGCAACGCCAACCCGGCGCTTGCCGCGGAGATTGCCGGGCATCTGGGCATCGGTCTGGGTGCGGCCACGGTGGGTCGTTTCTCCGACGGTGAAGTCACCGTCGAGATCAACACCAACGTGCGCGCCCGCGACGTGTTCGTGGTGCAGTCCACCTGCGCCCCCACGAACGAAAACCTCATGGAACTGCTGATCATGGTCGACGCGCTCAAGCGCGCTTCGGCCGAACGCATCAGCGCCGTCATCCCCTACTTCGGCTATGCCCGCCAGGACCGCCGCCCGCGCTCTTCCCGCGTGCCGATCTCGGCCAAGGTGGTGGCCAACCTGCTGCAGACCGTGGGCGTCTCGCGCGTGCTCACCATGGACCTGCACGCCGACCAGATCCAGGGTTTCTTCGACATCCCGGTCGACAACATCTACGCCTCGCCGGTGCTCCTGACCGACCTGCGCCAGCAGAACTACGAAGACCTCATCGTGGTCTCGCCCGACGTGGGCGGTGTGGTGCGCGCCCGCGCGCTGGCCAAGCAGCTCGGTTGCGACCTGGCCATCATCGACAAGCGCCGCCCGCGCGCCAACGTGAGCGAAGTCATGCACGTGATCGGCGAGATCGAAGGCCGCAACTGCGTGATCATGGACGACATGATCGACACCGCCGGCACCCTGGTCAAAGCCGCCGAGGTGCTCAAGGAACGCGGCGCCAAGAAGGTCTACGCCTACTGCACGCACCCGATCTTCTCGGGTCCGGCCATCGAGCGCATCGCCAAGGGCC
>JBEEIS010000002.1:0-27919 GCA_041169755.1 Pseudomonadota bacterium
GCTGCGCGGTCGACGCCATCGTCGAGAACGGCGTGTGGGTGCGCCAGGAGCCGGTGTTCGATTCGCCGATCAACCTGGGTGCGCACTGCGCCAAGGGCGCGGCCTTGCGTGAACACGGTCACGGCGAATACCGCCTGCGCTATCCCATGAAGCTCGTGAACGGCAAATACCAGCGTATCAGCTGGGACACCGCCTTGACCGAGATCACCGCCAAGCTGCAGGAACTGCGCAAGGCCAGTGGCCCCGATTCGATCTACTGGGTGGGATCGTCAAAGCACAACAACGAACAGGCCTACCTGCTTCGCAAGTTCGTGAGCTTCTTTGGTAGCAACAACTGCGACCACCAGGCGCGCATCTGCCACTCCACCACGGTTGCTGGCGTTGCCAACACCTGGGGCTACGGGGCGATGACCAATTCGTACAACGACATGCAGAACTCCAAGCTGGCGTTGTACATCGGCTCCAATGCGGCCGAGGCCCATCCGGTGTCTATGCTGCACATGCTGCACGCCAAGGAGAACGGCGCCAAGATGATCGTGGTCGACCCGCGCTTCACCCGCACCGCGGCCCGCGCCGACCAGCACATTCGCATCCGCTCGGGCTCGGACATCCCCTTCCTGTTCGGTCTGATGTTCCACATCTTCAAGAACGGCTGGGAGGACAAGAAGTACCTCGCTGACCGTGTCTGGGGCATGGACAAGGTGCGCGAGGACGTGCTGGCCAAGTGGACGCCCGACAAGGTCGAAGAGGCCTGCGGCGTGCCCGAGGCCACCATGCTCGGTTTGGCCAAGCAGATGCACGAAAACCGCCCCGGCACCATCGTGTGGTGCATGGGTCAGACCCAGCACACCATCGGCAACGCCATGGTCCGCGCCTCCTGCCTGCTGCAGCTGGCCCTGGGCAACGTGGGCGTGTCGGGCGGCGGCACCAATATTTTCCGTGGCCACGACAACGTGCAGGGCGCCACCGACGTCGGTCCCAACCCCGATTCGCTGCCTGGCTACTACGGCCTGGCCGAAGGCTCCTGGAAGCACTTTGCCAACGCCTGGGGCGTCGAGTTCGACTGGATCAAGGGCCGTTTCGCCAGCGCCGGCATGATGACCAAGCCCGGCATCACCGTCTCGCGCTGGATCGACGGCATTCTCGAGAAGAACGAAAACATCGACCAGGATTCCAACCTGCGTGGCGTGTTCTTCTGGGGCCACGCGCCCAACTCCCAGACCCGCGGCCTGGAGATGAAGCGGGCCATGGACAAGCTGGACCTGCTGGTGGTGGTGGACCCGTATCCGTCGGCCACCGCGGCGATGGCCGCCATGCCGGGCAAGGCTGAAGACCTCAACCCGAATCGCGCTGTCTATCTGCTGCCGGCGGCCACCCAGTTCGAGACCAGCGGTTCGTGCACGGCCTCCAACCGCTCGATCCAGTGGCGCGAGAAGGTGATCGACCCGCTGTGGGAAAGCCGCAGCGACCACATGATCATGTACCAGCTGGCCGACAAGCTCGGCTTCGGCAAGGAACTGGTCAAGAACTACAAGATGCAGAAGGTCAAGGGCATGGACGAGCCCGTGGTCGAAGACATCCTGCGCGAGATCAACAAGTCGGTCTGGACCATCGGCTACACCGGCCAGAGCCCGGAGCGCCTGAAGGCGCACATGCGCAACATGCACCTGTTCGACGTCAAGACCCTGCGCTCCAAGGGCGGCGTCGACAAGGAAACCGGCTACGACACCACCGGCGACTACTTCGGTCTGCCCTGGCCCTGCTACGGCACCGCCGAAATCAAGCACCCCGGTTCGCCCAATCTGTACGACACCTCCAAGCATGTGATGGAAGGCGGCGGCAACTTCCGCGCCAACTTCGGCGTGGAGCGTGAGGGCCAGAGCCTGCTGGCGGCCGACGGCTCGCACTCCAAGGGTTGCGAGATCACCACCGGTTACCCTGAGTTCGACCATGTGTTGATCAAGAAGCTCGGTTGGTGGGGCGACCTCACCGAGGCCGAGCAGGCCAAGGCCGAAGGCAAGAACTGGAAGACCGACTCCAGCGGCGGCATCATCCGCGTGGCTTTGAAGCATGGTTGCCACCCCTTCGGCAACGCCAAGGCGCGCGCGGTGGTCTGGAACTTCCCCGACCCGATCCCGCAGCACCGCGAGGCCCTCTACAGCACCCGCCCCGACCTGGTCGCCAAGTACCCCTCGCACGACGACCGCAAGGCCTTCTGGCGCATGCCCACCTTGTACAAGTCGGTGCAGGCCAAGAACGTGGCGGACAAGCTGCACGAGAAGTTCCCGCTGATCCTCACCTCCGGCCGCCTGGTCGAATACGAGGGCGGCGGCGAGGAAACCCGCTCCAACCCCTGGCTGGCCGAACTGCAGCAGGAAGCCTATGTGGAGATCAACCCCAAGGCTGCGGCAGCCCGGGGCATCCGCAACGGCGAGCGCGTCTGGCTCACGAGTCCCACGGGCGCACGTCTGAACGTGCAGGCCATGGTGACTGAACGCGTGGACGCGGAAACGGTCTGGATGCCGTTCCACTTCTCGGGACGCTGGCAGGGGGCCGACATGCTGGCCCACTACCCCAGCGGCGCAGCGCCCGTGGTGCGCGGCGAGGCCGTCAACACGGCCACCACCTATGGATATGACAGCGTGACGATGATGCAGGAGACGAAGACCACGATCTGCAACATCGAGCGCGCCACCGCCTGACAGGAGCCCACAGATGGCACGAATGAAATTCATCTGCGACGCCGAGCGCTGCATCGAGTGCAACGGCTGCGTCACCGCCTGCAAGAACGAGCACGAGGTGCCCTGGGGCGTGAACCGCCGCCGGGTGGTCACGCTCAACGACGGCGTCCCCGGCGAGCGCTCGATCTCGGTGGCCTGCATGCACTGCTCGGATGCACCCTGCATGGCGGTCTGCCCCGTGAACTGCTTCTACCGCACCGACGAGGGTGTGGTGCTGCATGACAAGGACGTGTGCATCGGTTGCGGCTACTGCAGCTATGCCTGCCCCTTCGGCGCGCCCCAGTTCCCCTCGGCCGGCACCTTCGGTGTGCGCGGCAAGATGGACAAATGCACCTTCTGCGCCGGTGGCCCCGAGGCCAATGGCTCGCAGGCCGAGTTCGAGAAATACGGCCGCAACCGCCTGGCCGAGGGCAAGCTGCCGGCCTGCGCCGAGATGTGCTCCACCAAGGCACTGCTCGCCGGCGACGGCGACGTCATCGCCGACATCCTGCGCAATCGCGTTCTCAAGCGCGGCAAGGGCGCCGAGGTCTGGGGCTGGGGCACCGCCTACGGCTCCAAGCAGGCGGGTCAGCCTGCGGGAGGCAAGTCATGATCGGCCGCATCGCTCTCCTCGGCACGGCGATGGTGGGGCTCATGGCCCTGGCCGGCTGCGGCGAAAAGCCCCAGGGCATGGGTGGCGTCAAGAGCGACACCGCGCCCTACCAGGGCACCGGCATGGCCTACACCGTCCCCGGCTGGAAGGCCGGCGACAAGACCAGCTGGGAGCAGCAGCTCAAGACCCGCGCGCAGGCACAGAACGACCATGCAAAACCCCAGTGATTCCCTGCGCCGCGCTGCGCGCGCGCTGACCGCGGGCCCGCTGTTCGCAGTGTTGCTGGCGTTTGGCGCCGTGTCCGGCGCGCACGCCCAGGCCAAGCCGGCGCCCGCCGCACCGGCCCCTGCGGCCGCCCCGGCGGCCTCTGCTGCCGTTGGCGGCATCCAGGGCCAGAACATCTTCCAGGTCAAGCCCGACGCGAGCAACGACCCGAACTACCTCAAGCAGACCAACGCCGAACGCAACCAGGTTCAGCCTGGCAACAACGCGCCCATGTGGCGTGCAGTGGGTGCGGGGGCCACGGGTTACACCAGCCTGCCCCAGTCCGAGGCACCCGAGGCCGGCAATCTGATCCAGCCCTTCGTGCAGTACCCTGGCTCCAGCCTCACCAACGCCGGCGAGGCCTGGCGCCAGGTCCGCAACAACTGGATCATTCCCTACGGCGGCGCGCTGCTCGCGATCGTGATCCTGGCCATCGGCATCTTCTACTACGGCAAGGGCTCGATCGCGCTGCATGGCGCCGAGACTGGCCGCAAGATCGAGCGCTTCACGCCGTTTGAGCGGGCCGCCCACTGGTCCAACGCGATCGCCTTCGTGGCCCTGGCCGTCTCCGGCATCGTGATGGCTTTCGGCAAGTACTTCATGCTCCCGGTCATGGGCAGCACCCTGTTCGGGTGGCTCACCTACGCGCTGAAGAACATCCATAACTTCGCGGGTCCGCTGTTCGCGGTGTCGCTGGCGGTGGTGTTCTTCACTTTCCTGCGTGACAACTGGCCGCAGCGCGGCGACCTGGTGTGGTTGCTCAAGGGCGGTGGCCTGCTGTCTGGCCAGGAGGTGCCTTCGCACCGCTTCAACGCGGGCGAGAAGGTGGTGTTCTGGGGCGGTGTGTTTGCCCTGGGCATCATCGTCGTGGCCTCGGGCCTGGTCCTGGACAAGCTGATTCCCGGCCTGATCTACGAGCGCGGCACCATGCAGGTGGCTCATATGGTCCACGCTGTGGCCACGGTGTTGATGATGGCGATGTTCCTGGGCCATATCTACCTGGGCACCATCGGCATGAAGGGCGCCTACAAGGCGATGCGCACCGGCTATGTCGACGAGACCTGGGCCAAGGAGCACCACGAACTCTGGTACGACGACGTCAAGGCGGGGAAGATCCCCGCGCAGCGCAGCAAGGAGTCTCCGCCCGCTGCCGATGTCCGCACCGCGTGAAGAAAGAACAACCATGAAAAAACTGTTCCTCCCCGCCTTGATGGCTGTCGCTGTCCCGATGGCGATGGCCAAGCTTCCTGCACTCGACGACGCCGCCAAGGCCAAGGCCGCTGAAGCTGCAGCCAAGACCGCCTGGCAAGGCAAGGTCGATGCCTTCCAGCTTTGCAAGTCGCAAGATCGCGTCGCCGCGCATTACCGCAAGACGGGTGGCGCGCCTGCTGCGAAGACGGCAGCGGCACCCGCCAAGCCCGCCTCGGGCGCGGCCAAGCCGGCTTCCGCGCCGCAAGCCGCAGCGCCCTGCGTGGACCCCGGCCCCTTCGTCTACACGCCCGCGGTGGTGGCCGCCGCGCCCGCGGCTTCTGCGGCGGCGCCCGCCAAGCCCGCATCGGCTCCGGCACCCGCCAAGAAGGGTTGATCGAAACGCCGCGTCCGCATCGCGACCGGGGCCAGTCTTTCGCAGGCTGGCCCTTTTTGTTGTAGCCTGCCCGCCGCCTCTGTCTGCCACCGTCCCTCCCGATGAATCTCCCCCGCCTGAGTGAAGCGCGCGCCCCCCTGGTGCGCGAGATCGATGCCGTCGACGAGCACGGCCAGGCGCAGTGCGTGCAGATTCCCGCCGAGCGCGATCTGACGGTCTATGTGGACAAGCGCGAACTCGTCACCCTCATGACCCTGGGGGCGCGGCCCGAGTGGCTGGTGCTGGGGTACCTGCGCAATCAGCGTCTCGTGGCTGCGCCCGAAGAGATCGAGTCTATCACCGTGGATTGGGAGGTGGGGGCCGCTGCGGTCAAGACGCGTGCCGGCATCGACCGCATCGAGGAACGCACCGCCCGCCGCGTGGTGACCACCGGCTGCGGGCAGGGCAGCGTCTTTGGTGCGCTGATGGACGACGTGCAAGCGCTGAGCCTGCCCGAGGCGCAGCTCACGCAGGCCCAGCTCTATGCCCTGGTCAACGCCATCCGCCTGCAGGAAAGCACGTACAAGTCGGCGGGCTCGGTGCATGGCTGCGCCCTGTTTCATGGCGGGCGCATGCTCGTGTTCGTCGAAGATGTCGGCCGTCACAACGCCATCGACACCATCGCCGGCTGGATGTGGATGCATGGCGTGGACACTGCGCAGGCCACTGCCGACGAGCCCTTCGTCTTCTACACCACGGGTCGCCTGACCAGCGAGATGATCATCAAGTCCGCGCAGATGGGCGTAGCCCTGGTCGTATCGCGCAGTGGCATCACCCAGATGGGGCACCAGATCGCGCAGCAGCTCGGGCTGTGCGCCATCGGCCGCGCGACCAACAAACATTTCCTGTGCTACAGCGCGCCGCAGCGCCTGCAGCTGGAGCCCGCACTGGCGGCCTCACGCCTGCCGTCATAGGGGTCACTGGTTTCGGGGTAAGGTTCGTCCGATGACCCCGACCTCCCCCAGCATCTCCGCCTGGCGCCTGGGCGCCACCTTGCTCTGGCGCGACCTGCGTGCGGGTGAACTGCGCCTGCTGGTGGTGGCGGTGTTGCTGGCGGTCGCCGCCCTGACCGCCGTGGGTTTCTTTGCCGACCGTCTCAAGGGCGGCCTCGCGCGCGACGCCCGCCAGCTGCTCGGGGGCGATGCGGTCGTGGCCAGCGACAACCCGCTGCCTCCCGCCTTCGCCACGCAGGCCCGCACGCTGGGCCTGCAGGCGACGGGCACCCTGGGCTTTCCGACGATGGCACGCGCCAGCGACGAGCAGGGCGGGGCCACCCGCCTGGTGGCCCTGAAGTCCGTGGCCGCCGGCTACCCGCTGCGAGGGCAGCTGACCGTCGCGCCTTCCCGCGACGCCCCCGCCGGGCCCGCCCGTGGCATCCCGCCGGCGGGCCAGGCCTGGGTGGACGCGTCGCTGCTCGACGCCCTCCAGCTGCAAGTCGGCGACGCACTCTTGCTCGGTGACGCGACGCTGCGCATCGGACAGGTGCTGGTGACCGAACCCGATCGCGGTGCGGGCTTCATGAGCTTCGCTCCGCGCGTGATGATCAACGACGCCGACCTGGCGGCCACTCGCCTCGTTCAGCCAGCCAGCCGCCTGAACTACCGGCTCGCGGTGGCCGGGCCGGATGCGGCGGTGGCGCGCTACACCCAATGGGCGCAGGCGCAGATCCAGGCCGGCGACCTGCGCGGCGTGCGACTCGAATCCTTCGAAGCCGGGCGACCCGAGATGCGCCAGACGCTGGACCGCGCCGAGAAATTCCTCAACCTCGTGGCCCTGCTCTCGGCGCTTCTCAGCGCAGTGGCCGTAGCCCTGGCCGCGCGCGCCTTTGCCGCCAGCCATCTCGATGATTGCGCGATGCTGCGCGTGCTGGGCCAGCGTCAGCGCCACATCGCGATGGCCTATGCCTTCGAGTTCGGCGTGGTGGGCCTGTTCGCCAGCCTGCTGGGGGTGGCCTTGGGCTGGGGTGTGCATTTCGTGTTCGTGTTGTTGCTCTCGGGGCTGGTCGAGGCCAGCCTGCCGCTGCCGAGCTTGTGGCCCGCAGGCTTCGGTGTGGGCATGGGCCTGACCCTGTTGCTCGCCTTCGGCATGCCGCCGGTGCTGCAGCTGGCCAAGGTGCCCGCCCTGCGCGTGATACGGCGCGACCTGGGCGGGCTGCAGCCGGCCTCGGTCGGTGTGCTGGGGCTGGGTGTGGCGGGTTTCGTCGTTCTACTTCTGGCCGCCAGCAGCGACCTGAAGCTGGGGAGCATTGCGGTGGGCGGCTTCGCGCTGGCGGTGGGGCTGTTCGCGGGCCTGAGCTTCGCGGCGGTCAAGCTGCTGCGGCGCGCGGTCAACGAAGCGACGGCGCCACGCTGGCTGGTACTGGCCACTCGGCAGGTCTGCGCGCGGCCGGCTTATGCCGTCATGCAGGTCAGCGCGCTGGCGGTGGGCCTGCTGGCCCTGGTGTTGCTGGTACTCCTACGTACCGATCTGATCGACAGCTGGCGCCGCGCCACCCCGCCCGACGCCCCCAACCGCTTCGTGATCAACGTCATGCCTGAACAAGCGCAGGCCTTTCGCAAGCTGCTCGATGACGCGGGCGTGGTCCGCTACGACTGGTACCCCATGATCCGCGGGCGCCTGATCGGCATCAACGGCCGTACGGTCAGTCCTGACGACTTTCAGGAGGAGCGCGCGCGCAGGCTGGTGGACCGCGAGTTCAACCTCTCGCACAGCGGCGCGCAGCCGGCCCACAACCAGGTGGTGGCCGGTCGCTGGCAACCCGAGGAGACTGGCACGGTCAGCGTGGAGGAGGGTCTGGCCAAGACGCTGGGACTCAAGCTGGGCGACACGATGGTGTTCGACATCGGCGGCATCCGCAGCGAGGCACGCATCACCTCCCTGCGCAAGGTGGACTGGGGATCTCTGCGCGCCAACTTCTTCGTGATCTATCCGGTGAGTCAACTGGCCGACGTGCCCTCGACCTATATAGGCGCCTTTCGCGCGCCGGACCGTCCGGGCTTCGACAACGCGCTGGTGCGGGCTTTTCCGAACGTGACGAACGTGGACATGTCGGCCACGCTGCGCCAGGTGCAGAGCGTGCTGGACAAGGTGATCCGCGCGGTGGAATTTCTCTTTGGCTTCACCCTGGCGGCCGGTCTGGTGGTCTTGTTCGCGGCGGTCACCGCCACACGCGAGGAGCGGGCGCGGGAGTTCGCCGTGATGCGGGCCGTCGGTGCGCGCGCCTCTCTGCTGCGGCAGGTGCAACGCGCCGAGCTGGTGGGCGTGGGCCTGCTGGCTGGCTTCCTGGCCAGCGCGGTGGCAATGGCGGTGGGCTGGGGTCTGGCGCGCTACGCCTTCGAGTTCGAGTGGCGCGCCTCGCCGGCTGTGCCCCTGCTGGGCGCGCTGGCCGGTGCGGTGCTGGCCCTGGTCGCGGGGTGGTGGGGCCTGCGTGGTGTCATCACGCGGCCCGTGGTGGAGACGCTGCGGCGCGCGTCCCAGTGAGCGTGCGCAGGTCCTAGGCAGACGCTGCGTAGAGCACCGCAGGAAACGTCGCCATCCAGGCCCAGAAGAATCGGTTCAGGCCGAAGTACCAGAACACCCCGAAGTGAAAGACCGCCGCTACCGCGCAGAACACCGCGGCCAGGCGCACGTCGAGCAGGGCCAGCGGAAAGCAGCCCTCCCACACGGTGAAGGACCAGGCGCAGGCGCGCGCGGTCCAGGGCCTGCGGTACACGCTGTCGGCCGCGATCGGGCCGTACACCCCCGTGTCCAGGAAGTAGGGCAGGGCCCGGCCACTTCGCCACTCGGGTCGCAGCAGCTTGACCCACCCGGACATGAAGTACGAGGTCACTGCCTGTAGTGCCACGTACCACAGCCCCGCGCGCCAGCCCTGCGCCATGCCCGCATACAGGCCCACGCCGTGCGCGATCAGCAGGCCGGTCAGGCCGACCAGGGTCATGAAATCGCTGCCGCCATTGAAGGCGCCGCGCCAGCGAAACAACAGCAGCAGCGCGATCACGAACAGGGCTGCCGCGCCGGCCAGTGGCAGGTGGCCCGCCATGAGGACGATCGCCAAAAGCGCGCGGATCCCGAGCAGGGTCAGGTACACCGCGGGCCGGAAGGCGGTATCCAGCAGTGGCCGCAGCCAGCGCGGGTGCGGCGGCACTTCGCTGCGCTGGATGGACCAGTCGCCCACCCGGTCCAGGGCTTGCACCCGCAGTTGCTCCAGCGACTGCAGCAGCAGGCTCCACCCCAGGAGGATCTCGAAGGCGCGTGCGGCGTCGATCAGTGTCATGGGATCACACGCCGATCACCGGGGATCGCAGCATGCACAGGGCCTCTTCACCCTGTGGCGACACCAGCCGCAGTTCGAACTGGAAGGCGCGTGCCTGCGCCGGCAGGGCGGTGCGCGCCAGCCGCGCCACCAGCTGGTAGCTCACGCACTCGCCGATCTCCCCGCCTTCGGGCAGGTCGTTGATGTCGGCGGCCAGGTGATCCACCAGGTTCTGGTGCGACAGCGCCAGGTTCACATCGGGGTTGTGCACCAGGTGCCACACGCGCCGTGCGCGTCGCGGGTACACCAGCTGCCAGGGCAGCCACTCGCCGGCACCCTCCTGACCGCGCACGTACAGGCGCGGCGGCCGTCCCACTGCGTGATAGAACTTCCAGTTCGGGAAAAAGGCGCGCAGAAAGAACAGCCACTGCCCTTGGATCAGGGGTTGCTGCCTGCGCAGGGCCCACACCAGGAGCGCGAAGTAGACGACGAACAGCAGCAGGGTGACGAGCAGGGTGGGTGCCATCGTCATCGGCTCACTCCCTCAGGGCAGCTCGGCGTCGCGCATGCGCCCCATGATCACGCTGGCGCGATTGGCCAGGTACTCGGAGTTGGGCAGCTTCTCGAAGTAGCGCGGGCGCGGCAGCATCACCGCCAGGCGTGCCGCCTCGTAGGGTGTCAGGCGCGACGCGTTCTTGCGAAAGTAGTGCTGCGCCGCAGCCTCTGCACCGAACACGCCTTCACCCCACTCCACGTGATTCAGGTAGATCTCGAGGATGCGTTCCTTGGTCAGGAAGGTCTCCAGCGCGAAAGTCAGCACGATCTCCTGGCCCTTGCGCAGGAGGGTGCGCTCGCCCGAGAGCAGCAGGTTCTTGGCCAGTTGCTGCGTGATGGTTGATCCGCCCACGATCTTGGGGGCGCGCGCGCGTTGGGCCTGGGGTCGTGTATGGGCGCGCCGGGCGGCCTCGGCCTCGGCTTTCGCATTGCGTTGCCAGGCTTTCTCGATCGCCTCCCAGTCCACGCCATCGTGGTTGACGAAGCTGTCGTCTTCGGAAGTGATGACCGCGCGTTTGAGGTGGTCGGAAATGCGCGGGTAGGGCACCCATTGCTGCCGCCAACGCAGGCCGCTGGGCTTCTGGCCGACGCGCCAGGCCTCCGAGCGTTCGAAGGTGGTCGATTGCGGGTCTGCCACCACCATCAGCGCAATGCGCAGGATGAAAAACAGCTGCAGTGCCAATGCCGCGACGGCCAGCAACAGCAGCCAGCGTCCCAGCGCCTTCATGCCTTCGGGTTCTCCAGTCGTTGGCGCAGTTCGACCAACACCTGGCCTGCAGGAGGCTTCACCCCGCGCCAGATCGCGAACGACTCGGCCGCCTGTTCGACCAGCATGCCCAGACCGTCGCGCGGGTGCGCGCCGTGCTGGCGGGCCCAGTCCAGGAAGCCCTGTGCGCCCGGGCCGTACATCAGGTCGCAAGCCAGGGTGCCGGCGCGCAGCGCGGTCGCAGGCACGGGAGCCGCCTGGCCAGCCAGGCTGCTGGCGCTCGCATTGACCACGATGTCGTAGGCCTGGCCCACGCCGTCCAGGCCGCAGGTGTCCAGGACTACCCCGTGGCGGGCCGCGACATCGGCATGGCGCGCCGCCAGATCGCGGGCCTTGTCGGGGCTGCGATTGGCGATCGTGAGAGCGGCGGGTCCTGCCTCGAGCAGAGGGCCCAGCACGCCCGCGCCCGCGCCGCCTGCGCCCACCAGCAGAACCCGCCGGCCGGCCAGCGCCACGCCGGCATTCACCGTGATGTCACGCACCAGGCCGATGCCGTCGGTGTTGTCGCCGAAGGGCGTCTCGCCGTCAAAACGCAGCGTGTTGCAGGCGCCCGCGAGCGCGGCGCGCTCGGACAGCTGCAGGCCGGGTAGCGCCGCCGCCTCGAACTTGAAGGGGACGGTGACGTTGCAGCCGCGCCCCCCGGCGTCGCGAAAGGCGCGCACCGCCTGCACGAAGCCGTCCAGCGGCACCAGGTGCGCGTCGTAGGCCAGGTCCTGGTTTGTGAGCTGCGCGAAGCGGGCGTGGATCCAGGGCGACTTGCTGTGCCCCACCGGATTGCCCATCACACCATAGCGGTCCATCGTCCTGTGCTCCCGGGCCTCAACGCCCCGCGACGCTGGTCTCCAGCGTTTCGTTGCGGGTGAATCGAAAACGTGACACCACCACGATCTGGTCGGCGCGCAGTCGCATGCCTTCGCTGAACTTGCCGAAGGGCCCCGCGGCCGTGGCGATGCCGATGGCGCGGCGGTCCAGGGCCTGCTGCCCCGAGCTTTCCACCACCTCGGCGGACAGGGTGCGGCCGTCGTGGTTGATCGTGAGGGCGACGGTCAACTCGCCATACAGCTTCTGGCCGCCGAGCTCGGGGAAGTTGCGCGTGCCGCGTTCCTCGATGCGCCGGCGCAGCGCGTCGTAGTACTGGGCATACGCTTCCTCGCGGGTGGCGGGGCTGATGTAGCGCTTCTTGGGGCGCGCATTTTCCTCGTTGATGCGCCGCTCGATCTCGGCGAGCAGCTTGGCCAGCTGGCGGCGCTTTTCCTCGCGCGCCCGGGCCTCCGGGTGATCGGCGGCCTGCTTCGGGTCGGGCGGGGGCAGGGCGGCCAGGGCCTGGCGGGCCTGGGCCAGCAACATCATTTGCTGCGTCTGCAGCGCCTCGAGCTTGCGTTGGGAATCCTCGCTGGCGTCACCCGCAGCCGACAGCACCGAGGGCGGCAGCGGCGAGGTGGCGCGCCCGGCCTGGGCCTCGCCGCCCCCGGCCAGGGCGGTCTGGGCGATGGCCTGGGCCTTGTCCGGTCGTTCGGTGGTGCGGGAATTGACCAGGACCACCTCCAGCGGCGTGTCCTGGAAGACGCGGTTGAAGCGCTCGGGGTCCACAAAGCGCACCGCCAGCAAGGCCGCATGGGCCGCCACGGAGGCGGCCAGGGCGATCTGCAGGGTGCTGAGGGACTTGAGCTTCACGGAGTCGGATTATCGGCGCCGGGCGCTTCCTCGCTGACGTCCACCGCAATGGCGATCGGACCGGCCACCGGCTCGTCCTCGCCGGCCTCCTCGTCGGAGGCCTCAGGGATTGCCTGCGTGTCCAGGCGTTCGATCACGGTGCCGTGCACGTCCAGCGCGATCTCGTCGATCTCGCCCAGGCGCACCCGCACGCGCGCGCCGCGCGGCAGGTCGTTCGCGCCCAGTACCGGCAGCACCAGGGGCAGGTCGTCCGCGCGCACCAGGCCCTCGCGGAAGGCGGTGGCGGTGAGCTCGGTGATGCCTTGCTGGCGCAGGTACTTCAGCGTCCAGAAGCGCTCCATGCCCGCCTGGTAGCCGTTGTAGGCGGTGTAGGCCGCCTCAAAGCCCGAGATGATGGAAAAGAGCTCGGCGTCCTTGGGTTTGAAGGGGGCGGCCAGGGCCGCGGTGCGGCCATGGCGGGCCGCCGCGATGATCTGCCACTGGTTCACGAGATCGGTGTAGCGCCGCAGCGGCGAGGTGCTCCAGGCGTAGCACTTCACGCCGATGCCTGCGTGCGGGGCGGCCTTGGTTCCCATGCGCACCTTCACCCCCGGGGCGAGGCTGGCCTGGCTGCGGTAGATCGCCGGCACGCCCAGATCGGCCAGCCACTGGCCCCAGGTGCTGTTTGCCAGGATCATGGCCTCGGCCACGATCAGGTCCAGTGGCGCGCCGCGACGGCGCACCGTGATCTGCACCTGCTCCTGGCCGGCCGGTTCGGCGCCGTCGTTGCCCACGAGGCGGAAGTTGTAGTCCGGGCGGTTGAAGGTCTCGGGCTTGCCTCGCACCACCTCGCGCTGCGCCTTGAGGTGCCGTGCCAGCCGATACAGAAAGGACAGAGGCGCGCGCAGGCCCGCGGCCACCTCGGGTACCGCGTCGCCCGCATGGGTCGGATCGTCCAGCCACGCCTCGGTGATGGACGCATCGAGCTGGTCGTGCCGCAGGTTGGCGGCGATCATCACGCGCTCCAGCCGGGTTTCGCTGCCCTGGATCGCCAGGGTGGCTTCGTCGAACTGCACATACAGCGAGGCGGCGGGGCACTCGCGCCCCTCTTGCAGGGTGTAGGCCTGCACCACGTCGTCGGGCAGCATGGTGATCTTGTAGCCCGGCATGTACACCGTGGACAGCCGCTGGCGCGCCAGCAGGTCCAGGGGTGAAGACGGCTGCAGCGCCAGCCCCGGTGCGGCGATGTGGATGCCCACCGTCACTGTGCCGGTGCCCAGGCCCTGCACCGACAGCGCGTCGTCGATCTCGGTGGTGGCGGAGTCGTCGATGGACCAGGCGGGCGCGGGCCCCAGTGGCAGGTCGTCCGCGATGGCCGGTGCCGCCAGCGCGGGAAAGCCAGTGCCCTTGGGAAAGTGCTCGAACAGGAACCGCTTCCAGTGGAACGCGTAGGGCGAGTCGATCGCCCCGGCTTTTTGCAGCAGGGCCAGCGGCGGCTGGTGCGCGTTGCGCGAGGCCTCGACCACCGCCTTGTACTCGGGCGAATTCTTGTCGGGCTTGAACAGGATGCGAAACAGCTGCTCGCGAATCGGTGCCGGGCACTCACCCGCGGCCAGTTCACCAGCCCAGGCCTCGATCTGGGCCAGCTGCTGCTTTTTCTTCTCGATCGCCAGCAGGGCCTGCTGCACGATCTCGGAGGGCGCCTTCTTGAACCGCCCCTTGCCGGCGCGGCGAAAGTAATGCGGCGCCTCGAACAGGCGAAGCAGTGCGGCGGCCTGTTGCAGCAGATCTGCATTGGCGCTGAAGTACTCGCGTGCCAGGTCGGCGAAGCCGAATTCCTCTTCGGGCGCGAATTCCCAAGCCAGTTGCAGCTCGATCTCCTGGGCCAGGGCCTGCGCGCGGGCCATCAGGTCGGCGGGCTGGGGCTTGTCGAATTTCAGCAGGATGTGGGCCGCCTTGACCTTGACCCGCTTGCCGGTTTCCAGCTCGATCTGGGCGGAGGCCTCGGCCTCGGACAGGATCCGGCCCGCCTGGAATTTCCCGGCTTCTTCAAACAGTGCGTACATCCGGGGATTGTCCCATGGGGTCCCTGGGCACCTCCCGGGGCCGGGGCGGGGCTACAGGCCGAGAAAGCCCATCGCTGCCCCGATGTGGTCGGGGAAGTCGCTGATCGCGTGGTCGCTGCCCGCCAGCAAGCGGATCTGTGCGCCGGCGTAGCGGGCTTGCATCTCGTGCCAGTCCAGGACCTCGTCGCCCTGGGCGATCACTGCGAAATAGCGCTCGGGCCGCGTGATCGGCCCGGCGGCGCTCAGGATCGAAAGTTCGTCGACGAATCGCGGCTCGAAGAAAAAGCGCTGCGCCGGGTCGTGCCAGGCCACCTGCTCGCCGATGTGGCGGGCCAGGTCGCGGGCCGGGTGCACCGCCGGATTGAGCAGCACGGCGCGGCATCCGGTGGCCTCGGCCACGCAGGTGGCATAAAAGCCGCCGAGCGATGAACCCATGACCCCCATCGATCCGACTGGCCAAGAGGCGATGCCTTGCATCACCCGGTCCATGGCCTCACGCGGCGAGGGCGCAAGCTGCGGGCACCACCAGGTGACGCCCGGGTGGCGTTCCTGCATCCACTGCGCCACCTGTTGCGCCTTGGCCGAGCGCGGCGACGAGCGAAATCCGTGCAGGTACAGCAGGTGGGTGACGGGTCGGTTCATGGACGGCCTGGGGCGGCAGGGGCGATCATGCCACCCGCCATAATCCGGGCCCATGGCTGCCGTGTTCGAAAAACCTCCCCTGTGGCGTCGCTTCATGCCGCTGCTGCAAGGCTTCGACGGGCCCCTGGCCTTCGCCATCTTCCTTCTGGCCTGCGCGGGACTGCTCACGATGTATTCGTCGGGCTACGACCACGGCACCCGATTTGCCGATCACAGTCGCAACATCCTGATCGCGGGCTTTGTGATGTTCGTCGTCGCCCAGGTTCCGCCGCAGCGCCTCATGGGCCTGGCCGTCCCTCTGTATGTCTTGGGTGTGGCGCTGCTGGTCGCGGTAGCGATCTTCGGCATCACCAAGAAGGGCGCCAGGCGCTGGATCAATGTGGGCATCGTGATCCAGCCCAGCGAGATCCTCAAGATCGCCATGCCGCTGATGCTGGCCTGGTGGTTCCAAAAGCGCGAGGGCCAGCTGCGCCCCTTCGACTTCGTGGTGGCCGGGGCGCTGCTGGTGGTGCCGGTGGGCCTGATCATGAAGCAGCCCGACCTGGGAACCTCCCTGCTGGTGCTCGCCGCAGGCCTGTCGGTAATCTTCTTTGCCGGTCTGCCCCTCAAGCTGATCATCCCGCCAGCCCTCCTGGCGGTGGTGGGCATCATCCTGCTGGTGGTGTTCGAACCCCAGCTGTGTGCGCCCGGCAACCGGTGGCCGGTGCTGCATGACTACCAGCAGCAGCGAATCTGCACCTTGCTGGACCCCACGCGCGACCCTCTGGGCAAGGGCTTTCACATCATCCAGGGGATGATCGCCATCGGCTCGGGCGGTTTCTTCGGCAAGGGCTTCATGCAGGGCACACAGACCCACCTGGAGTTCATCCCGGAGCGCACCACCGACTTCATCTTCGCCGCCTACTCCGAAGAGTTCGGCCTGGTGGGCACCCTGCTGCTGATCGCTGGCTTCATCTTCCTGATCCTGCGGGGGCTGAGCATTGCCATGGAGGCCTCTACCCTGTTCGCGCGCCTCATGGCGGGGGCGGTCACCATGATCATCTTCACCTATGCCTTCGTGAATATGGGCATGGTCAGCGGCATCCTGCCGGTAGTGGGGGTGCCCCTGCCGTTCATCAGCTACGGCGGCACGGCGATGGTCACGCTGGGCCTGGCGCTGGGCATCCTGATGTCCATCGCCAAAGCCCGGCGCCTGGTACAGACTTAGCGGGCGATGCGGGCGCCGGACGGTGCCGCCCGCCCTAGAATGCCCCGATGATCTCCCGCGAACCCACCCTCGAACGCCTGGCCACCGCGCAGCGCATGCTGCTGGAACCGTTTGGCCTGGACGAATCCCACCTCTCGCGCGCCCTCGCCGAAATCGCCACCCACCGGGTGGACGACGCCGACCTGTACTTCCAGTACACCCGCAGCGAAGGCTGGAGCCTGGAAGAAGGCATCGTCAAGACCGGCAGCTTCAGCATCGACCAGGGCGTGGGTGTGCGGGCCGTGAGCGGCGAGAAGACCGCCTTCGCCTACTCCGACGACATCTCCGAGGCGTCCCTGCTGGATGCCGCCCGCACCGTACGATCCATCGCCGCAGCCAGCGGCAAGGGCCGGGTGCGTGTGCCTGCGCGCAAGGTCGCCCCCAGTCGTGTGCTCTATCCAGGCCTGGACCCCATCGCCACCCTGGACAGCACCGCCAAGGTCAAGCTCCTGGGCCGGGTCGAGACCCTGGCCCGTGCCAAGGACCCGCGCATCGTGCAGGTCATGGCCGGTCTGGCCAGCGAATGGGACGTGGTGCTGGTGGCCCGTGCCGATGGCACCCTGGCGGCCGACGTGCGCCCGCTGGTGCGGCTGTCGGTCTCGGTCATCGCCGAACAGAACGGCCGGCGCGAGTCCGGCTCGGGTGGTGGTGGCGGGCGCTTCGGTCTGGCGTACTTCGACGAGGCGCGCATCGCCAGCTACGTGGACGAGGCGGTCAACGCCGCCCTCACCAACCTGGAATCGCGCCCCGCGCCCGCCGGCGAGATGACCGTGGTCCTGGGCCCGGGCTGGCCCGGCATCCTGCTGCACGAAGCGATCGGCCACGGCCTGGAAGGCGACTTCAATCGCAAGGGTTCCAGCGCCTTCTCCGGCCGGATCGGCAAGCGTGTGGCGGCCAAGGGCGTGACCGTGCTCGATGACGGCACCCTGGCTGACCGTCGTGGCTCCCTGAACATCGACGATGAAGGCCATGCCAGCCAGCGCAATGTCCTGATCGAAGATGGCATCTTGCGCGGCTACATCCAGGACTCGCTCAATGCGCGCCTCATGGGCGTCAAGCCCACCGGCAACGGCCGTCGCGAAAGCTACGCCCACGTGCCCATGCCCCGCATGACCAACACCTACATGCTGGGCGGCGACAAGGCCCCCGAGGAGATCGTGGCCAGCATCAAGAAGGGCCTGTACGCCACCAACTTCGGCGGCGGCCAGGTCGACATCACTTCGGGCAAGTTCGTGTTCTCGGCCAGCGAGGCCTTCTGGGTTGAAAACGGCAAGATCCTCTACCCCGTCAAGGGTGCCACCCTGGTCGGCAACGGCCCCGACGCCCTGACGCGCGTGACCCTGATCGGCAACGACATGGGGCTGGACCCGGGCGTGGGCACCTGCGGCAAGGAGGGCCAGAGCGTGCCCGTGGGCGTGGGCCAGCCCACCCTGCGCATTGACGGCCTCACGGTGGGGGGCACGGCCTGAGCCGTGGGACCCTGCGGACTTGTGCTAGATTCCAGCCCTATGCCTCGCAGCAGCGTTTTCTTTTTTGGCTACTTTTGGTACTTCTCCAGCCCCACCGGCGGCCGAGAGACCTGAGCGTACCCAGAAACAGAACGCACCCAGGAATCTTCGAAAACCGCCGGTCCCCCGGCGGTTTTTTTATGTCCCGTTTCATTTGATTCGAATCCCAAGGAGCCCCTGATGTCCCCCAAGACCGCCCAAGCCAGCGACACCTGGTACGCGCACCCCGTCGACAAGACCAGCCAGACGGACGACCAGCGTATCAAGGACATCACCGTGCTCCCCCCTCCAGAACACCTGATCCGGTTCTTCCCGATCAGCGGCACCCCCACCGAGAAGCTGATCGCGGAGACGCGCCGGCGCATCCACGACATCATGGCCGGCAAGGACGATCGCCTGCTGGTCGTGATCGGTCCCTGCTCCATCCATGACCCGGCCGCGGCTCTGGACTACGCGCGCCGCCTGAAGGCCCTGCGCACCCAGTACGCCGACACGCTGGAGATCGTGATGCGTGTGTACTTCGAGAAGCCCCGCACCACCGTGGGCTGGAAGGGTCTGATCAACGACCCGTACCTCGATGAGAGCTACCGCATCGACGAGGGTCTGCGCATCGCGCGCCAGCTCCTGATCGAGATCAACCGCCTGGGCCTGCCTGCGGGCAGCGAGTTCCTGGACGTGATCTCGCCGCAGTACATCGGCGACCTGATCGCCTGGGGCGCCATCGGTGCGCGCACCACCGAGAGCCAGGTCCATCGCGAACTGGCCTCGGGTCTGTCGGCTCCCATCGGCTTCAAGAACGGCACCGACGGCAATATCCGCATCGCCACCGACGCGATCCAGGCGGCGGCGCGCGGGCACCACTTCCTGTCGGTCCACAAGAACGGTCAGGTCGCCATCGTGCAGACCCAGGGCAACAAGGACTGCCACGTGATCCTGCGTGGGGGCAAGGCGCCCAATTACGACGCCGCCAGCGTGGCAGCCGCCTGCAAGGACCTGGAGGCCGCCGGCCTGCCGCCCACGCTGATGGTCGACTGCAGTCACGCCAACAGCAGCAAGCAGCACGAGAAACAGATGGAAGTGGCCCGCGACATCGCCGGCCAGCTCGCTTCGGGTTCGCGCAGCGTCTTCGGTGTGATGATCGAAAGCCACCTGGAGGCCGGTGCCCAGAAATTCACCCCGGGCAAGGACGATGCCTCCAAGCTGGCCTACGGCAAGAGCATCACCGATGCCTGCCTGGGCTGGGAGCCCTCGCAGGAGGCGCTGGCGGCGCTGTCGCAGGCGGTGAAGGCGCGCCGGGGCTAGGTCAGTCTGTCAGATCAAGGGGCAGGGCTGCCGATCGTTCACGCGGCGTTCGCCCCCAGTTCCGCCAGCAGCTTCGCGTGAATTCCACCGAAGCCGCCATTGCTCATACAGAGGATGCGGTCGCCCTCACGGGCGGCGGCTGCCACCTCGCGCACCAGGGTGTCGATATCGCCCGCCACCTGCGCGCGCGCGCCCATGGGGGCCAGCGCCTCGGCCGCGTCCCAGTCCAAGCCGCCGCTGTGACAGAAGGCCAGGTCGGCCTGCTCCAGGCTCCAGGGCAGCTGCGACTTCATGGTCCCCAGCTTCATCGTGTTGCTGCGGGGTTCGAACACCGCCAGGATCCGCTGACCGGCTTGCAGCTGGCGGCGTAGACCGTCCACCGTGGTGCGGATCGCGGTGGGGTGGTGGGCGAAGTCGTCGTAGACGGCGATCCCGCGCACCGTGCCGCGCAGCTCCATGCGGCGCTTGACGTTCTGGAACTGGCCGAGCGCGCGCGCCGCATCGGCGGGCGCCACACCCACATGTTCGGCGGCGGCGATGGCGGCCAGCGCATTGAGCTGGTTGTGGACGCCGCCCAGTGCCCATTGCACCCGACCGACCGGCCGCCCCTGCTGCAAGACCTCGAAGTCGCTGGGCTCGCCAGAAGAGGAGTAATCACTCACTGTGGCGCCGAAGCTGCGCACCTCGCTCCAACAGCCCTGGTGCAGCACGCGCGCCAGGCTTTCCTCCAGGCCGTTGACCACCACGCGCCCCGAGGGCGGCACGGTACGCACCAGGTGGTGGAACTGCCGTTCGATCGCCGCGAGGTTCTCGAAGATGTCCGCGTGGTCGAACTCCAGGTTATTCAGGATCGCCGTGCGCGGGCGGTAGTGGACGAACTTGCTGCGCTTGTCGAAGAAGGCGGTGTCGTACTCGTCGGCCTCGATCACGAACAGGGGGGTACCGCCGCCGGTATGGGCCTTGGCCCCCAGCCTTGCGGACAGCCCGAAGTTCTCCGGCACCCCGCCCACCAGGAACCCCGGCTGCAGGCCGGCCGCCTCCAGGATCCAGGCCAGCATCGAGGTGGTGGTGGTCTTGCCGTGGGTGCCGGCCACTGCCAGCACATGGCGGCCTTGCAGAACGTTCTCGGCCAGCCACTGCGGGCCGCTGGTGTAGGGCGCCCCCGCATCCAAGATGGCTTCCATCAGGGGGAACTTGGGCGATCCGTCGGGTTTGCGGGCGCGGGAGACCACATTGCCGATCACCCAGACATCGGGCTTGAGCGCCATCTGGTCGGCGTCGAAGCCTTCGATCAGATCAATCCCCAGGGCGCGCAGTTGGTCGCTCATGGGGGGGTAGACGCCGGCGTCGCAGCCGGTCACCTTGTGACCCGCCTCGCGGGCCAGGGCCGCGACACCGCCCATGAACGTGCCGCAAATGCCCAGGATGTGGATATGCATGGGGCTGGATTATCGGCGGCGCGAAGCGTGAAAGAATCGCGCAGATGGACAGCGCCAAGCACGAGATCGCCGCCACCGCCGCCCGCCTGGTGGTCGAAGAAGGCCTGGAGTACGGCCCGGCCAAGCGTCGCGCCATCAAGCAACTGGGGCTCGGGCCGCGCACCGCCCTTCCCGACAACGACCTGGTCGAGGAGGAAATCCGCGACTACCTGGCCCTCTTCTGCGCCGACACCCAGCCCGCCGAGCTCGCTGCCCTGCGCCGGCTGGCGGCCCTCTGGATGGAGCGCCTGCAGACCTTTCGCCCGCACCTGTGCGGCGCGGTCTGGCACGGCACCGCCACCCGCTTGTCCGATGTTTACCTGCAGTTGTTCTGCGACGACCCCAAATCCGCCGAGATCGCCCTGATCGACCAGGCCGTCTCCTATGAGGTCCGCACCACCACCGGATTCCATGGCGAGACCGTCGATGCCCTGAGCCTTTCCACCCCCTGCGCTGAACTGGGCGAATCCATCGGTATCCACCTGATGATCCATGACCATGACGACCTGCGCGGCGCTTTGCGCCCCGATGCCCGCGGCCGCCAGCCCCGGGGCGATCTGGCCCACCTGCGCGCTCTGATGGCGGTCGACGCCACCCCGACCGGAGGGCAGTCATGAGCGCCGGGGGCGAGCGGGGCGGCGAGGGCGCTGAGGCCGGGGCCGGGTCACGCCGGGCGTGGCTGGTGGGGGGGGTCGCCACGGTCGCGGCTGCGGCCGGGGCCGGCGTGGCCTGGTGGCGTCTGCGCCCCGCGGGTGTTTCGGGCGGGCCGGCGGACGCCCTGTGGTCGCTCACCCTGGACACTCCCGCCGGTGGCGAGCTCGCGCTGGCGAGCCTGCGCGGCGCTCCGCTCCTGGTTAATTTCTGGGCGACCTGGTGTCCGCCTTGTGTCGAAGAAATGCCGCTTCTGGATCGATTTTTCCGCGAAAATTCAGCATCTGGCTGGAAAGTGCTTGGTCTCGCGATTGATCAGCCCAGCTCGGTCCGGCAGTTCCTGGCCCGCACGCCGGTCAGTTTCCCGATCGGGATGGCGGGCTTGCAGGGCACGGAATTGGGTCGCAGTCTGGGCAATCAGACCGGCGGTTTGCCTTTCACCGTCGTGATCGGCCGAGACGGCCTGATCCGGGAGCGTAAAATGGGGCAAGTCTCGCCCGCCGACCTGGCCCGTTGGAAGGGTGCTGCCAGCGCCTGAGGGTGTTGATCGAATTGGCGTCAATCAATGTGAATTGGCGCCAAAAGCTGTAACTAGATGCAAATTGCGGTACATTAACCGCTTTTCATTGCTTCTCAGGACCTTCGGAGCCCTCCCCCCATGGACTTGCGCAAACTCAAGACGCTGATCGACCTCGTGTCGGACTCGAACGTCTCGGAACTGGAAATCACCGAAGCCGAAGGCAAGGTCCGGATCGTCAAGGGCCAGCCGCCCGTGGTGCAGGCCGCCCCGCTTGCTGCGCCGGTGGCCCTGGCGCCTGCCGCCCCGGTCGCGGTCGCGGCACCGACCGCACCCGCTGCGGCGCCCGCTGCGGCGCCCGCACCCGCCGCCGAGCCTGCCGGCCACGCCGTCAAGTCGCCCATGGTCGGCACTTTCTATCGGTCGTCCAGCCCGGGCGCCAAGGCCTTCGTCGAGGTCGGCTCTCAGGTCAAGGCGGGCGAGACGGTCTGCATCATCGAAGCCATGAAGATCCTTAACGAGATCGAGGCCGACCAGTCCGGCACCATCACCAAGATCCTGTGCGAGAACGGCCAGGCCGTCGAATACGGACAGCCGCTTTTCGTCATCGAGTGATGTTCAAGAAAATCCTGGTCGCCAATCGAGGCGAGATTGCCCTGCGCATCCAGCGCGCCTGCCGCGAGATGGGCGTGACGGCGGTCATGGTCTATTCCGAGGCCGACCGCGAAGCCAAATACGTGAAGCTCGCCGACGAGGCTGTCTGCATCGGGCCGGCCCCCTCGCCCCAGAGCTACCTGAACGTGCCCGCCATCATCTCGGCGGCCGAAGTCACCGATGCCGAGGCCATCCACCCCGGTTATGGCTTTCTCTCCGAGAACGCCGACTTCGCCGAGCGGGTCGAGAAAAGCGGCTTTCAGTTCATCGGCCCCACGCCTGAATCCATCCGGATCATGGGTGACAAGGTCTCGGCCAAGCAGGCCATGATCAAGGCGGGTGTTCCCTGCGTACCCGGCTCCGAGGGCGAACTGCCGGAAGACCCGGTACAGATCCGCCGCATCGCCAAGTCGGTCGGCTACCCCGTCATCATCAAGGCCGCCGGCGGCGGCGGCGGTCGCGGCATGCGGGTGGTCCACACCGAGGCGGCCCTGATCAACGCGGTGCAGATGACGCGCGCCGAAGCCGGCGCTGCCTTCGGTAACCCGGCGGTGTACATGGAGAAGTTCCTCCAGAACCCGCGCCACATCGAAATCCAGGTGCTGGCCGACAAGCACCGCAACGCCGTCTACCTGGGCGAGCGCGATTGCTCCATGCAGCGCCGCCACCAGAAGGTGATCGAGGAAGCCCCGGCGCCCGGTATTGCGCGCAAGCTGATCGAGAAGATCGGTGAGCGCTGCGTGGCTGCCTGCAAGAAGATCGGCTACCGCGGCGCAGGTACCTTCGAGTTCCTCTACGAAAACGGCGAGTTCTATTTCATCGAGATGAACACCCGGGTGCAGGTGGAACATCCGGTGACCGAGCTCATTACCGGCGTAGACATCGTCAAGACCCAGATCCGCGTGGCGGCTGGCGAGAAGCTGCCGTTCGCCCAGCGCGATATCCAGATCCGCGGCCATGCCATCGAGTGCCGGGTGAATGCGGAAGACCCGTACAAGTTCACACCCTCACCGGGTCGCATCACGCAGTGGCACGCCCCGGGCGGGCCGGGTGTGCGGGTCGATTCGCACGTGTACAACAACTACTTCGTGCCACCCAACTACGACAGCATGATCGGCAAGATCATTGTCCACGGCGACACGCGCGAGCAGGCTCTGGCCCGCATGCGCACCGCGCTGCTCGAGACCGTGGTCGAAGGCATCAGCACCAACATCCCGCTGCACCGTGACCTGATGGTGGACGCCAAGTTCATGACGGGCGGCACCAACATCCACTACCTCGAAGAGTGGCTGGGGCATCACAAGCGGTGACCCCCCCTAGGCGCCTGCGGCGCCTCCCCCCAGGGTGCGCCCTCGGTAGACCGGCCAAGCCGGATCCACGCGGGCACTGGAAGTGGGGTGCATGTGGCGGGTGGGCGATGGTTAGACTCTCCTTATGTTCGAACTCTCCCTGCTGGCACCTGAATCGCGCGTCGAGGACGTGTCCGAGGCGCTCGACGCGCTCGGTGCCCTGAGTGTCTCGGTCGAAGACGCCGACGCGCACACCGACGCCGAGCAGGCCCTCTTTGGCGAGCCGGGCATGCCGCCGCCCAAGGAGGGCTGGCAGCGCTCGCGTGTGGTGGCCCTGTTTCCCGCCGAGGACGCGGCCCAGGAGGCGGCGCGCCTCTTGCAGCTGCAGGACTTCTTTGAGGGCTGCCGCCTGCTGTCCGTGGCGGCCGTGCCCGAGCAGGACTGGGTGCGCCTGACGCAGTCGCAGTTCGCGCCGGTGGAAGTCACGTCCGAGTTCTGGATCGTGCCGACCTGGCACGAACCGCCGGCGCAGGCGCGCCAGGTGATCCGCCTGGATCCGGGCTTGGCCTTCGGCACCGGCACGCACCCCACGACCCGTATGTGCCTGCGCTGGATCGCCACGCGCTCGCTTTCGGGCCAGCGGGTGCTCGATTACGGCTGCGGCTCGGGCATCCTGGCGATCGGTGCCGCCAAGTACGGGGCCGCCACCATCGACGCGGTCGACATCGACGAGGCCGCGGTACGCGCCACCCTCGACAACGCCCAGGCCAATGGCGTCACCCTGAACGCCGGCCTGCCCGAGGCCGCCAGCGGTCTGTACGACACTGTCCTGGCCAACATCCTCGCCACGCCCCTGAAGATGCTCGCGCCCCTGCTGCGTGCGCACGTGCAGGCGGGCGGCGCGCTGGTGCTGGCCGGTATCCTGGAGCGGCAGGCCGATGAACTCACGCAGGCCTATGCCCCCTATTGCCGCCTGGAGGTGGCCGACACCCAGGAAGGCTGGGTCCTGATGACGGCCCGTTGCTGATTCGGGGCCTGCGGGGCGCTGTCTACAATTTGCGGCATGAGTCTGATCGCCCGGTGCCCCGCGTGCGCCACCCTGTTCCGGGTGGTGCCCGACCAACTGAAAATCTCCGACGGGTGGGTGCGTTGCGGCCAGTGCTCCGAGGTGTTCGACGCCAACCAGACCCTGCAACCTACGTCCGCGCCACTGGTGCCTGCGGCAACGCCTGAAACCGGCCCGGTCCTCGACCCCGGACCGATCACGTCCCCCGATCCCGAGCCTGCGGCCGACGCGCTGATCGAGCAAGCGCCCGAACCCGCACGAGAGACGGCGCCCGAACCCGAACCGGAACCTGACCTGACACCCGAGCCCGAGCCCGAGCCGGTCCCCGAGCCGGTCCCCGAGCCGGTCCTCGAGCCGGTCCTCGAGCCGGTCCTCGAGGTCGCCGGCGAAACGCCCCCCCCGCTGCCTGGCGCCAGCCCAGGCTCCGAACCGGCCGAGCCCGTCTTCGAAGCCGGCCCCCTGCCGGGTGACGTGCCCGAGGACACGCCCCGTGACGCGCCCGAGGTGCCCCCCGCCGCCGATGACGGCGAAGGCGTACCGGCAGTCGACAGACCCGAGGCGCAGGAGGCCCCCCCGCTGCAAGACCTGGCCTTTGTGCGGCAGGCTCGGCGTCGTGCCTTCTGGCGCCGCCGCGGCGTACGGGTGACCCTGGGCGTGATGGCCGGCGTCCTGTCCCTGTCGCTCGCCGGGCAGATCGTGTTCCACCACCGAGACCGCCTGGCCTCTCAGGTACCCGCCTTGCAGCCTGTGCTTGGCGCCATGTGCGCCTCGTTGAAGTGCCGCCTCGGTCCGCCCCGGCGCATCGAGTCCATCGCCATCGAAAGCTCCGCATTCACGCGGGTGCGTGCGGATGCCTTCCGCCTGAGCCTGACCCTGAGCAACCAGGCGGATATCGCGCTGGCCATGCCGGCGATGGAGCTCACGCTGACCGACCTGCAGGACCAGCCGGTGCTGCGCCGAGTGCTGCAACCCGCCGACCTTGGGCCCGACACGCCTTCAGCCATCGCGGCGCGCACCGAATGGAGCACCACGCTGACCCTGGCCATCGAGCCGGCTGCCAACCCGGCCCGTATCGTGGGCTACCGCGTGCTGGCCTTCTATCCCTGAACCTGCTTCTTCCTTTTTCTTTTCAACGACCAAGGCGTACGACACATGGCTGCCGTGATTTGTGGATCCCTCGCGTTTGACACCATCATGAACTTCGAGGGGCGCTTCTCGCAACAGATCCTGCCCCACCAGTTGCATATCCTGAACGTCTCGTTCCTGGTGCCCACGCTGCGCCGCGACTTCGGGGGCTGCGCGGGCAACATCGCCTATGCGCTCAAGCTCCTGGGCGGCCAGCCCCTGCCCATGGCCACGGTGGGTAGCGATGGCATCGACTACCTCGCGCGCATGAAGGACCTGGGCATCAGCACCGAATTCGTGCGGCAGGTCGATGACACCTACACCGCGCAGGCCATGATCATGACGGACCTGGACAACAACCAGATCACCGCCTTCCACCCGGGCGCGATGATGCAGGCGCACATCACCCGCATCGCGGCGCGCTCGGACATCAAGCTGGGGATCATCTCGCCCGACGGACGCGACGCGATGCTGCAGCACGCGCAGCAATTGAAGGCGGCGGGCATTCCTTTCGTCTTCGATCCGGGCCAGGGCCTGCCGATGTTTGACGGCAAGGAGCTCGCGGCCTTCATCGATCAATCCACCTGGGTCACGGTCAACGACTACGAAGGCAAGATGCTCAGTGAGCGGACCGGCTGGAGCAGCGCCGAGATCTCGCGCCGCGTGCAGGGCCTCATCGTCACGCTGGGCGGCGAGGGCTGCGAGGTCTGGATCGATGGCGAGAAGACCGTGGTGCCTCCGGTCAAGGCCGCTGCGGTGGTCGACCCGACCGGCTGCGGCGACGCCTGGCGCGGCGCGCTCCTTTTCGGACTGGAGCAGGGCTGGTCGCTGGCGAAGTGCGCCGAACTCGGCAACAAGGTCGGCGCCGCCAAGATTGCGCAGCGCGGGCCGCAGAACTACACGCTGTAAACAAGGAAACCGGGCCGAGGCCCGGTTTTTCATGGTGCGCCGGGCAAGTGCCCCTCACGGCAGGCGAGGGCCCTGGCGCAGCGGCGGCTTCAGCCTGCGCCGCGCATGTGCGTCACGCCGCCGTCGACCACCAGCGTCTCGCCCACCACATAGTCCCCCGCACGCGAGGCCAGGTAGATGGCGGCCCCCGCCATGTCCTCGTCGCGGCCCACGCGGCCGATCGGGATGGCCTTGGACACCTCGTCGCCGTGGTCGCGGGCCTCCTTGTTCATCTCCGAGGGGAAGGCGCCGGGGGCGATCGCGCTGCAGACGATGTTGTCCTGCGCCAGGCGCAGCGCCATGCGGCGCGTGAGGTGCAGGATGGCGGCCTTGCTCGCCGAGTACGAATAGGTCTCCCAGGGATTGACCGAGACGCCGTCGATCGAGCCGATGTTGATCACCTTGGCCGGCCGTTCGGCGGCGGCCGCCTTGAGCAGCGGGTGCAGCGCCTGGGTGAGGAAGAAGGGCGCCTTCACGTTCACGTTCATCACCTTGTCCCAGCCCTTCTCGGGGAAGGTCTCGAAGGACTCGCCCCAGGCGGCGCCGGCGTTGTTCACCAGGATATCGAGTTGCTTCTCGCGGCGGCCGATCTCGGCGGCCAGGGCGCGCACCGCCTCCACGCCGGAGATGTCGGCGGGCAGGGCGATGCAGGTGCCGAAGGCGGACAGCTCCTGGGCCGTGGCCTCGCAGTCGGCCGCCTTGCGCGAGCTGATGTAGACCTTGGCGCCTTGCTGCAGAAAGCCGCGCGCGATCATCTTGCCGATGCCGCGCGAGCCGCCGGTGACCAGGGCGACGCGGCCCTGGAGGGAGAAGAGGTCGTTCATGGGGGTCTCCTGTTCTTGTGCCGGAGAGCTTAGCGGCCCGCCAGGGGCTCGCCCATCACGTCGGGGACAGGGGCTGGCCCTGCTCCGGAAGTGGGCCCCGGGAGTGGGCCCGGGAATGGCCCCCGGAGGTAGCCCCCGGGTGCCGGGCGGCGCAGG
>JBEEIS010000003.1:0-17417 GCA_041169755.1 Pseudomonadota bacterium
TGCCCGCCGGCGTGGGCCTGGCCGCGGCCGACGCCTACCGCAACCTGCGCCGCGCCCAACATGCGGCGCGGTTGAACGAACACCCCACGGACGTACCGTCCGACCAGATGACCGGTGAGCGCGACGCGGTGCTCGCCTTGTGGCGTGCGGTGTTCGGCTAGGCCGACCCCTGCGCCACCCTTGACTCCCGAGGACTCTTTTCGTGAAGCATCGTCTCCTGGCAGCGGCACTCGTCCTGCCGCTCTGGCTGGGAGCCTGCGCCGTGAGCCGGCCGCCCGCCACCGTCAGTGCACCGGTGCCCGTGCAATGGCATGCACCCTTGCCACACGGCGGACAGCCAGCCCGCCTCGCAAACTGGTGGGCGCAGTGGAACGACCCCCTGCTGGTCGAGCTGATCGCCGCTGCCCAGGACGTGAGCCCCTCGCTGGCCAGCGCGCAGGCGCGCGTGGCGCAGGCCCGGGCCGCGCGCGCGACGGCTGAATCCGGCCTGGCGCCGCGGGTGGACGCCTCACTGGCGGTCTCGCGGGGCAATGACCCCGCCCCCCTGGCTCTGGCCACCCGGGGCCAGGCCAGCCTGCAGGCCGCCTGGGAGCTGGACCTGTTCGGCGGCCAGCGTGACGGTATGCAGGCCAGCGAAGCGCGGCTCGCGGGAGCCCAGGCCGGCTGGCACGAGGCGCGCGTGAGCGTGGCCGCCGAGACCGCCAGCGCCTACCTGGGCCTGCGCACTTGTGGGCAGCAGCTCGCGGTGGCTGAAGGCGACGCCGCCTCGCGTGCCGAGACCGCCCGCCTGACAGACCTGAGTGCCGGGGCCGGCTTCACCGCGCCGGCGACCGCCGCATTGGCGCGCGCCAGTGCGGCCGAAGCTTCGAGTCGCCTGCGCCAGCAGCGCGCGCAGTGCGAGGTGGAACGCAAGGCACTGGTGGCCCTGACCGGCGTGGACGAAGCCGTGCTGTCGCAGCGCCTGGCAGCGCCCTGGCGCGAGACCCTGCCCAACACGTTCTACGCGATCGAATCCCTGCCCGCACAGGTGCTCGTGCAGCGGCCCGATGTGCGCCAGGCCGAACTCGCGGTAGCCGCCGCCAGCGCCGAGGTCGGTGCAGCCCGAGCCGATCGCTACCCGCGACTGTCGCTGGCCGGTACGGTCGCCGCCGGCGCGCAGCGCACTGGTGGCACCACCACCGACGGCCAGACCTGGGCCATCGGTCCGTTGGCCCTGACCCTGCCGATCTTCGATGCGGGTCGCCGAAGCGCGAATGTGCAGGCGGCCCAGGCGCGCTACGACGAAGCGGTGGTCCTTTACCGCGCGCAAGTGCGCCGGGCTGTGAGCGAGGTCGAACAGGCATTGGTGACCCTGGACAGCGCCCGCGCGCGGGTGGGTGACGCGCGCGCCGCCGCTGAGGGCTTTCGTGTCTCGTTCAACGCCACCGAGGCGCGCCACCGCGCGGGCTTGGCCAGCCTGGTCGAACTCGAGGACGCGCGACGCTCGCAGCTGGCGGCCCAAACCGCGCTGGTGAGCCTGCAGCGCGAACTGCACAACGCCTGGATCAGCCTGTATCGCGCGGCGGGCGGGGGTTGGCAACGCGAAGCGATTGCCGCGCCTTCGCCATGACCGCACACCCCCCCTGCACCTGACCCACGCTCCCACCTCGCGCCCTCTCCAGCCCCAGTGAGCACCATGAACCCGTCGATCACACGTCCCCTCGTCCTGCGCAGCGTCCTGGCCACCCTGTGCGTCGCTGCCTTGAGCGTGGCCGCGAGCCTGAGCACCGCGCAAGACAAGCCCGCGGCGCCGGGCCCGAAACCCGCCCTGAGCGTGGCACTGATCGTGCCGCAGCAGGCCCCGCTCGCGCAGACCCTGGCCGCCAACGGCAACCTCGCCGCCTGGCAGGAGGCCAGCATCGGCGCGCAAGCGGGTGGCCAGCGCCTGACCGAAGTGCGGGTGAACGTGGGAGACCGCGTCACGCGGGGCCAGGTGCTGGCCGTGTTCGCCACCGACACGCTCGGCGCCGAGGCGGCCCAGGCCCGCGCCGCGGTGGCCGAGGCCGACGCTGCGGCCGCCGAAGCCGCCGCCAATGCCGATCGTGCGCGCACCCTGCAGGCCAGCGGCGCGCTGTCAGCGTCGCAGATCAACCAGTACCTCACCGCCGAGAAGACCGCGCAGGCCCGCCTGCAGTCGGCGCGCGCGCAGGCGCAGGTGCAACAGGCTCGGCTGTCGCAAAGTCAGGTGCTCGCACCCGACGACGGCATCGTGTCTGCGCGCCAGGCCACGGTAGGCGCGGTGGTAGGCAATGGCACCGAGCTCTTTCGCCTGATCCGCCAGGGCCGGCTCGAATGGCGCGCGGAGGTGACCAGCGCGGAGCTCGGGCGCGTCGCGCCGGGCACGGCCGCCACCCTCACCACCGCCAGCGGCGCGAAGCTGCAGGGGCGCGTGCGCATGATCGGTCCGACGGTGGACCCGCAGACCCGCAATGCGCTGGTATATGTCGACGTGCGACCTGCAGCGGGCAGCGCCGCGCCCGCCCTGCCCGGGATGTTCGCGCGCGGTGAATTCACACTGGGCGCGGCACCGGCGCTGAGCGTGCCGCAGTCGGCGGTGGTAGTGCGCGAAGGCTTCAGCTACGTGATGCGCGTGAACCCCGACAACCGCGTGAGCGCGGTGAAGGTGCAGACTGGCCGCGTCGCCGGTGACCGCGTGGAGATCACCTCGGGCCTGCCCGCCGACGCGCGCCTCGTCGCCTCGGGCGGTAGCTTCCTGAATGAAGGCGACCTGGTGCGCGTGGTGCCCGCCACCGCCGTCAAGCCCGCCAAGTAAGCGCCGGAGCCCGCCGCGATGATGAACGTCTCCGCCTGGTCGATTCGCAACCCGATTCCGGCCGTGATGCTGTTCGTGCTCCTGACGTTCGCGGGGCTGCTGTCCTTCAAGGCGATGAAGGTACAGAACTTCCCCGACCTGGACCTGCCCACGGTCAGCATCAGCGCCTCGCTGCCGGGCGCCTCGCCCGCGCAGATGGAAACCGACGTCGCGCGCAAGATCGAGAACAGCCTGGCCAGCCTGCAGGGTCTCAAGCACATCACCACCAAGGTGCAGGACGGCGCGGCTACCATCACCGCCGAATTCCGGCTGGAGAAACCGGTACAGGAGGCGGTCGACGACGTGCGCTCGGCGGTCGCCAGCATCCGCGCCGACCTGCCGGCCGATCTGCGCGACCCGGCCATCACCAAGCTCAATCTCGCGGGCCAGCCGGTGCTGGCCTATACCGTGCGCTCGGTGCCCCGCGCCGGTGACACGGGCGCCGCCCCGGCGATGGACGAGGAGGCGCTGTCCTGGTTCGTGGACCACGAGATCTCGCGCAAGCTGCTGGCGGTCAAGGGGGTAGGAGCAGTCACCCGCGTGGGCGGCGTGACGCGCGAGATCCGGGTGGCGCTGGACCCGCAGCGGCTGCAGGCCCTGGGCGTCACGGTGGCCGAGGTCTCGCGTCAACTGCGACAGGTGCAGCAGGAAAGCGCCGGCGGCCGCACTGATCTGGGCGCCAGCGAGCAACCCGTGCGTACGCTGGCCACGGTGCGCACCGCGCGCGAAATCGGGTTGATCGCGATTCCGCTGGCGAGCGGGCGCAGCGTGCGGCTGCAGGACGTGGCCACCATCACCGACACCTGGGCCGACCCGCGCTCGGCCGCCCTGCTCGATGGCCAGCCTGTCGTCGGCTTCGAGGTGGCGCGCAGCCGCGGCGAGAGCGAAGTGGATGTGGGTGCCGGCGTACGCCGCGCCCTGGATGCACTGCGCGCGGCGCACCCCGATATCGAACTGACCCAGGCCTTCGACTTCGTGACCCCGGTGCAGGAGGAATACCAGGGCTCCATGACCCTGCTCTATGAGGGCGCGCTGCTGGCGGTGCTGGTGGTCGGCCTGTTCCTGCGCGATTGGCGCGCCACATTCGTGTCGGCGGTGGCCCTGCCCCTGTCGGCGATTCCTGCTTTCCTGGGCATGTACCTGCTGGGGTTCTCGATCAACGTGGTGACGCTGCTGGCCCTGTCGCTGGTAGTGGGCATTCTGGTGGACGACGCAATCGTGGAGGTGGAGAACATCGTGCGCCACCTGCGCATGGGTAAGACCCCCTATCAGGCGGCCATGGAAGCCGCCGACGAGATCGGTCTGGCGGTGATCGCCACCACCTTCACGCTGGTAGCGGTGTTTCTACCCACGGCGTTCATGAGCGGCATCGCCGGGAAGTTCTTCAAGCAGTTCGGGTGGACCGCGGCCCTGGCGGTATTGGCCTCGCTGGTGGTGGCGCGCGTGCTCACGCCCATGATGTCGGCCTACCTGCTGCGGCCCATCGTCACCGCCGAAGCGGAGCCGCGCTGGCTGCAACGCTATATGGGCATGGCGCGCTGGTGCATGCAGCACCGGGTGGTCACGATCGTGCTGTCGATGCTGTTCTTCATCGGCTCCCTCGCTCTGATCCCGCTGCTGCCCACCGGCTTCATCCCGCCCGACGACAACTCGCAGACGCAGGTGTACTTGGAGCTGCCCCCGGGCGCGACGCTGGCGCAGACACGCGAAGCCGCCGAGCACGCACGCGCACGCATCGCGCAGGTGCCGCATGTGAAGAGCGTCTACACCACCCTCGGCGGAGGCAGCGCAGGCAGCGACCCCTTTGCTGCGGCGGGCGCAGCCGAAGTGCGCAAGGCCACGCTCACCCTCTTGCTGGACGATCGCGGCGATCGCCCGCGCAAGCAGGGCATCGAAAACCAGATCCGCACCGCGCTCGAAGCGGTGCCCGGCGTTCGCAGCAAGGTGGGCCTGGGCGGCTCGGGCGAGAAGTACGTGCTGGTGCTCACCGGCGAGGACCCGCAGGCGTTGTCGGCGGCGGCCCTCGCGGTGGAAAAGGAGCTGCGCACCATTCCCGGCCTGGGCAGCGTGGCGTCCACCGCCAGCCTGATCCGGCCTGAGATCGCGGTGCGGCCCGACTTCGCGCGCGCCGCCGATCTGGGCGTGACCAGTGCCGCCATCGGCGAGACGCTGCGCGTGGCCACGCTGGGCGATTACGACGCGCAACTGCCCAAGTTGAACCTCTCGCAGCGGCAGGTGCCGATCGTGGTCAAGCTCGACGCGTCGGCACGCCAGGACCTGTCGGTGCTGGAGCGCCTGGCCGTGCCCGGTACGCGCGGGCCGGTGATGCTGGGGCAGGTGGCCACCCTCGACATGGCGGGAGGGCCGGCGGTGATCGACCGTTACGACCGCTCCCGCAACATCAACTTCGAGATTGAACTGTCCGGTCTGCCGCTGGGCGACGTGGTGTCGCAGGTGCAGCAGCTGCCGACCATCCGCAACCTGCCCCCGGGCGTCAAGGTGGTGGAGGTGGGCGACGCCGAAGTGATGGGCGAGCTGTTCGCGAGCTTCGGCCTGGCCATGCTCACCGGCGTGCTGTGCATCTATATCGTGCTGGTGCTGTTGTTCAAGGACTTCCTGCACCCGGTCACCATTCTCGCGGCGCTACCGCTGTCGCTGGGCGGCGCCTTCGTGGGCCTGTTGCTGGCGCAGAAGTCGTTTTCCATGCCGTCGCTGATCGGGTTGATCATGCTCATGGGGATTGCGACCAAGAACTCGATCCTGCTGGTGGAGTACGCCATCGTGGCGCGGCGCGATCACGGCATGAATCGGTTTGACGCCCTGCTCGATGCCTGCCACAAGCGCGCCCGGCCGATCATCATGACGACCATCGCCATGGGCGCGGGCATGCTGCCGATCGCGATCGGCTGGGGCGAGGCCGATCCGAGCTTTCGATCGCCGATGTCGATCGCGGTGATCGGCGGGCTGATCACCTCAACAGTGCTGAGCCTGCTGGTGATCCCGGTGGTGTTCACCTACATCGACGATGTGGGTCAGTGGCTGCGGCGCAAGTTGCTGCGCGAAGCCGCAAAAACGGCGTAACGCGCCGCGCAAACGCAGCCCCCCTGGCGAGCTGAGGCTCGCCGGGACGAAGGGGGCTTCAAGCCGCCGCAGCCTGCGGCGCGACGCCCAGCGCTGCCGTCATTTGCTTGCGGTAGCGATTGAGGTCCTGCACGCTCTGGAAGCTGTGCTCCATCAGCAGGCTCATGTTGTGCAGGATGCGGTCCACGACCTTGCTCTCCCACACCGCGTCGAAATTGATCTGCTTGTCCAGCCAGTGCTCCAGCCATTTCGGGTCGGGCAGACGGCTCTGGATGGTGTCGCGCGGGAACAGGTTCTTGTTCACGTGCAAGTTGGTCGGGTGCAGGGCTTGTGCCGTGCGCCGCGCGCTGGCCATGAGCACGCCGATCTTGGCGAAGGCGGCGCGTGCCTCATTGCCGCAGTTCTGGATGGCGCGTTTCATGTAACGCAAGTAAGCACCGCCGTGGCGGGCTTCGTCCTGGCTCAGCGTGTTGTAGATGTGCTTGATCACCGGCTCGGTGTGCCACTGGCTCGCACGGCGATACCAGTGGTTCAGCCGGATCTCGCCGCAAAAGTGCAGCATCAGGGTTTCCAGTGCGGGCGCGGGCTCGAACTCGAAGCGCACCTCATGCAACTCCTGCTCGGTGGGCACCAGATCGGGCCGGAAGCGCCGCAGGTACTCGATCAGCACCAGCGAATGCTTTTGCTCCTCGAAGAACCAGATCGACATGAACGCCGAGAAATCGCTGTCGTTGCGGTTGTCGCGCAAGAACATCTCGGTGGCCGGCAGCGCCGACCACTCGGTGATCGCGTTCATCTTGATGGTCTGGGCCTGCTCGTCCGACAGCTGAGACGCATCGAAGGTGGACCAGGGTATGTCCTTGTCCATGTCCCAACGGACGGACTCGAGCTGCTTGAACAATTCAGGGTAGAGCATGTCGATTTGGATTGACGCTGCGATTTTAAGCGTCCATGGCGAGGCATCAGTACCTCGGGTCGCGGGCTTTCCCCCCTGCCAGTAGGGGGGTTAACGCGTCGGTCAAAATGTGACTCCGCAGTTCAGACGCCATCCGCCGTGCCCGCCATGAAACACTTCCTGATCGCCGCAACCTTCCTGTGGAGCGTCATGGGCGTCGCCGCGGCCCAGCAGGCTCCCGCCTGCCCGGCGCTCCTGAACCACACCTTCCTGCGCCTGCAGGACGAGAAACCCCAGTCCTTGTGCCAGTACAGCGGCAAGGTGCTGCTGATCGTGAACACCGCCAGCTACTGCGGCTTCACCCCGCAATACAAGGGATTGGAAGAGTTGCACTCCCGCTACCGGGACCGGGGGCTGGTCGTGTTGGGCTTTCCGTCCAACGACTTCGCCCAGGAAAAGGGCAGCAACAAGGACATCGCGGACTTTTGCGAGAACACCTTCGGGGTCAAGTTCCCCATGTTTGCCAAGTCGGCGGTGCGCGGCAGCGACGCCAACCCGCTGTTTCGCCAGCTTGCCGCCGACAGCGGACGCCAGCCTCTGTGGAACTTCCACAAATACCTGGTGGGGCGCGATGGGAAAGTAATCGCTAACTACGGGAGCATGACGAACCCTTCCGACCGCACCCTGGCAGCGGCGATCGAACGGCAGTTGGCGGCGGGGGGCTTGCCGAGCAAAAACTGAGCAGTAATAATGCAGACTGGACAGTTCAAGCCGCCAGTCACGTATGTTCACCTCTGCTCGCTTTTTCACGGGAACGCCTGAACGGCTGGGTCGGTCCACCGCTTATCGCTGCGAAGTCCGCCAGGCGCGAGCCGGGCGGCAATCCCGGGACGGTTCTTCTCCTCCTCCCTCTCTCCCTTTTTCGTTCCGGGGCGCTTCGCAGCTTCTTTCTTCCTCATGCCGTCCGGCGCGGGCGGGCCTTCGGTGAAGGTCGCCGTCGTCGGCTCCGGCATCTCGGGCCTCGCGGCCTGCCACACGCTGCGCGGGCACGCCCACGTCACTCTGTTTGAAGCCGGCCCCTACTTTGGCGGCCACACGCACACAGTGGATGTCACGCTGGCCGATACCCACGGCCGCACAGTCACCCACGGCGTGGACACCGGCTTCCTGGTGTTCAACGAGCGCACCTACCCCCACCTGATCGCCCTGTTTGATGAACTGGGCATTCCCACGGCCAAGTCCGACATGTCCTTCTCGGTCCAGGTGCCGCAGGCCTTGGGCGGGCGGGCCCTGGAGTGGAGCGGCACCAGCCTGGACACCGTCTTCAGCCAGCGGTCCAACCTGCTGCGCCCGCGTTTCTGGCGCATGCTGCGCGACCTGATCCGCTTCAACGCGCTGGCAACGCGACTGGCGCAATCGGGCGCCGACGCGGCGCTGATGCAACCGCTGGGTGCCTTCCTGGACGCACAAGGTTTCTCGCGCGAGTTCCGCGAGTGGTACTTTCTGCCCATGCTCGGTTGCATCTGGAGCTGTCCCACCGACCAGATGCTGCAGTTCCCGGTCAGCACCATGATCCGCTTTTGCCACAACCACGGCCTGATCCAGGTCACCGACCGTCCCCAGTGGTGGACGGTCGATGGCGGCGCGCGCCAGTACGTGCACAAGATCGTGGCGGGCGTCGACGACGCACGCCTGGCCACGCCCGTGCGCGCGGTGGTGCGCTCCGACGACGGTGTGCAGGTGCGCACCGACGCGGGCTGGGAGCGCTTTGACCGCCTGGTGCTGGCCACGCACAGCGACCAGGCCCTGGCCCTGCTGGCCGACGCCTCGCCCGCCGAGCGCGAGCTGCTGGGCGCCATCCGCTACCAGCCCAATCGCGCGGTGCTGCACACCGACACCTCGGTCCTGCCGCAACGCCGCAAGGCCTGGGCCGCCTGGAACTACGAACGCGGTACCGAAGGCGCAGAAGATGCGCGGGTGTGCCTGCACTACCTCTTGAACCAGCTGCAGCCGCTGCCCTGGGAGCAGCCGGTGGTGGTCTCCCTCAATCCGGTGCGCGACATCGACCCGGCCCACGTGATCGGGGACTACGACTACGCCCACCCGGTGTTCGACCTCGCCGCCATTCGGGCGCAGACGCGCATGCATGAAGTCCAAGGTCAGCGCGCCACCTGGTTCGCCGGGGCCTGGATGGGATATGGCTTCCATGAAGACGGTCTGAAGGCCGGCCTGGCTGCGGGCCGCGCGGTGCGAACGCAAGCCGAGGACAGCGCCGCCTTCGCGCCGGCCGCCACACCGCCTGCGGAGATCCTGGCGTGACCTCGCCGCCGCCGGTACCTCGCACCGGCGCACCCGCGCAAGCACTGATCGGGTTCGGCCAGGTGCGCCACACCCGCCTGCGGCCCGCGCGCAATGCCTTCGACTACCCCACCTACTTCCTGATGTTGCCGCTGCGTACCCTGCACCGCGAAGGCAGCGGCGCGCTGGCCCACAACCGCTGGGGCGCGTTGAGCTTTCATGACCGGGACCATGGCGACGGCCGCGATAACGCGCTGGAGTGGCTGGACGTCCTGCTACGCAGCGAAGGCATCACCGATGCCGATGGCGAGGCCTGGCTGCATTGCTACCCGCGCGTGCTCGGCTTCACCTTCAAGCCGGTGAGCTTCTGGTACTGCCACCGCGCCGACGGCAGCCTGCGCGCGATCGTCGCCGAAGTGAACAACACCTTTGGTGAACGCCACTGCTACCTGCTGGACGCGCCGGCCTTCGGCGCCGAGCTGCGCGCCGACAAGGTCTTTCACGTCTCGCCCTTTTGCACCCTGGCCGGCGGCTATCGCTTTCGCTTCATGGTTACGCCCGCGCGCGAGCGCACCGTGGTGCGCATCGACTACGATGACGCTGAGGGCACGCTGCTGCAAACGAGCGTGAGCGGCACCCTCGAGCCCGTGACCCGCGCGTCCGTGCGACGTGCCGTATGGCGCTACCCTGCGATGACGCTGGGCGTCATCGCGCGCATTCACTGGCAGGCGCTGCGCCTGTGGGTCAAGCGCGTGCGCTTCGTGCGCAAGCCCCAGCCGCCCGAACTCTTTGTCACTCGCTGACCTGCCTCCCCGGAACGACGGACATGAACACGCAGACAACCTCCTTCTCCGAGTACGCACTCCCGGCGGGTGCGCCGGCCGCGGCGCGCACTGCACTCTCGCTGCTGCAGCGTCTTCAGCACGGCACACTCACCGTCCAATTGCCAGACGGCACCATGCGCCGCTTCGGCAACGGCCAGGGCCCGGTCGCCGCCCTCACCCTGCGCAATTGGAACGCCTGTGGCGCCGCCTTGAAATCAGGCGACATTGGCTTTGCCGAGACCTACATCGCCAGCGACTGGACCACGCCCCACCTGGCTGACCTGCTGCGCGTCTTCATCGTCAACCGCCGCGAGCTTGACGCCGTGATCTTCGGCACCTGGGCCGGGCGCCTGCTGCATCGCATGCGCCACCTGCTCAATCGGAACACCCGCGCCAACAGCCAGAAGAACATCCACGCCCACTACGACCTGGGCAACGCCTTCTACACGCTGTGGCTGGACGGCACGATGAACTACTCCTCGGCCTGGTTCGACGGCGACCGTTCGCAACCCATGCAGCAGGCGCAGCAGGCCAAGGTACGGCGTGCGCTGCGCATGGCGGGCGTGCGGCGCGGTGACCGCGTGCTGGAAATCGGCTGTGGCTGGGGCGCGTTGGCCGAGGCGGCGGTGAGCGAATTCCGCGCCGACCTGGTGGGCGTCACCCTGTCCACCGAACAACTCGCGCACGGGCAGGCCCGCCTAGCGGCTTTCAACACGCCCACGGCCCAGGCCGAACTGCGTCTGCAGGACTACCGTGACATCCAGGACGGCCCCTACGATGCGGTGTGCTCGATCGAGATGGTCGAGGCCGTAGGCCGCGAGTACTGGCCCGATTACTTCAGCACCATCGCGCGCCTGCTCAAGCCGGGTGGCCGCGCCTGCATCCAGAGCATCGTGATCGACGATGCGCTGTGGGACCGCTACATCCAATCGACCGACTTCATCCAGCAATACATCTTTCCGGGGGGCTGCCTGCCCTGCCCGCGCGAATTCCGGCGCGAGGCACAGGCAGCGGGCCTGACCGTGGTGGATGAATTCGCCTTCGGCGGCGACTACGCCGAAACGTTGCGCCGCTGGCGCGACGCCTTCCTCGCCGCCAAGGCGCAGGTTCTGCAACTGGGTTTTGATGAGAGGTTCATCCGCACATGGGAGTTCTATCTCGCCTATTGCGAAGCCGCGTTCGACGAGGCGAACATCGACGTCGTCCAGTACACGCTGCAAAAGGCCTGAGTGCGCACCTGAGCGCAGGTCTCGCTGCGGGCTTGCTCGCAGCGGCGCTTGGCCTGGGCCTGTCCGCACCGGCGCGCGCTAGCACGCCTTCTGAACGCCTGCCCGCAGCCGTCGCCGCGCAAGCCGGGGCCGAGCTCGTGCCGGCGGGGCGTGGGCGCCTGACCTGGTGGGGCTTCGAGGTCTATGACGCCGCGCTCTGGACTGCGCGGGGCTTTCGCGTGGAGCAGTTCGCGAGCCAGCCCTTCGTGCTGGAACTGACCTACCAGCGCAATTTCAGCGCCGCCGAGATCAGCCGCGCCTCGCTGCAGGAGATGCGCCGGCACGGCGCCTTCGACGCGGCGCAGGCCGAACGCTGGCAGGCCCAGCTCGCAGCGGCACTGCCCGACGTTCAGCGCGGCGACCGCCTGGCCGGCGTTCACCGTCCCGGACAGGGCACCACCTTCTTTCACAACGGTCGCCTGGCCGGCGAGGTGGCCGACGCGCAGTTCACGCGCCTGTTCTTTGCCATCTGGCTGGGTGAGGCCACCTCGGCGCCCGCCTTGCGCCAGGCGCTGACTGCGGGCGGTGCCAGGCCATGACCACGCACTGGCGGCGCTCATGACGGCGCATACCCGCCCCTTCGGCGCGGCCGACGGCCTGCGCTATGGCCTGCTGGGTCTGCCTCTGGCCTTCGTCGCCTTGCCGCTGTACGTGGTGGTGCCGCACCACTACGCCAGCGCCTTCGGCATTCCGCTGGGCCTGCTCGGCGCGGTGCTGCTCGGGGCGCGCCTACTCGATGCGCTGGTGGATCCGCTGATCGGGCGCGGCATCGACCGCCTGCATACGCACTCAGCGCGCGCGGTGCTCGCCGTGGGCGGCGCGGCGGCGTGCCTGCTGGCGCTGGGCTTTTACCTGCTGTTCTTTCCGCCAGTCCGTGAGCATTTCGCGGTGATGGTGTGGCTAGGCGCCACGCTGGCCGTAACCTATCTGGCCTTCAGCGTCTTGACCGTGGCCCACCAGTCCTGGGGCGCGATGCTCGGGGGCGACGAAGCGCAGCGCGCGCGCATCGTGGGCTGGCGCGAGGGCTTAGGTGTGGTGGGCGTGCTGGTCGCCTCGGTGGCGCCAGCCACGCTGGGCCTGCCGGCGACCACCGCCTTGTTCGCCGTGCTGCTGGTCGTCGGTTGGCTCGCCTGGGCGCGCAGCCTGCAACCCCACGCCCACGCCACCGCCAGCGAGGCCTCAGCCCTGTGGCTGCCGCTGCGTCGCCCTGCGTTCCGACAACTTCTGGCCGTCTTCATGCTCAATGGCATCGCCAGCGCGGTGCCCGCCACGCTGGTGCTGTTCTTCGTGCAGGACCGCCTGCAAGCGCCACGCAGCTGGGAGCCCGCGTTTCTCGGCCTGTACTTCCTCTGCGCCGCGCTGTCGATTCCGCTGTGGCTGCGGCTCGTACGCCGCTGGGGGTTGGCGCGCAGCTGGCTGGCCGGCATGGGCCTGGCCATCGCCGCCTTCGTCTGGACCGCGGGCCTGGGCGCGGGCGACGCGCCGATATTCCTGCTGGTATGCGCCGCCTCCGGCCTGACGCTGGGCGCCGACCTCGCCCTGCCCGGTGCGCTGCTGGCGGGCCAGATCCATGATGCGGGCGATCGCGGCCGCCATGAAGGCGCCTACTTCGGTTGGTGGAATTTCGCCACCAAACTCAATCTGGCCCTGGCCGCCGGGCTGGCCTTGCCCTTGCTCGGACTGGCCGGCTACGCGCCCGGCGCGCGCGACGCGCAGGCCCTGTCCGCCCTGACCTTTGCCTATGGCGTGCTGCCCTGCGCCCTGAAGCTGCTGGCCGCAGCCGGCCTGTACCTCACCCTGATCCGCCCCTCCACCCCGACCCCCAAGGCCACGCCATGAAACGACGCCTGCTGCTCGCTGCCGCCCCTGCCTCCCTGGCCCTGATGACGGGCTGCGCCAGCCCGGACATCGCCGACTACCAGGGCGAGAAACCCGCGCTGGACCTGCGCACGTATTTCAACGGCACGGTCGATGCCTGGGGCGTGTTCACCGACCGCTCCGGCAAGGTCGTCAAGCGCTTCACCGTCGTCATGCAATGCACCTGGCAGGGCGACGAAGGCGTGCTGGACGAGGCCTTCACCTACTCCGACGGCACCACCCAGCGCCGCGTGTGGCGCGTGCGCCGGGGTCCCGAGGGCCGCTACACCGGCACCGCCGACGACGTGGTGGGTCAGGCCGAGGGCCAGGCGCGCGGCAATGCGCTGCGCTGGCGCTACACCCTGGCCCTGCCCGTGGACGGACGCGTGTGGCACGTGGACTTCGACGACTGGATGTATCTCATGTCCGAGAAGGTGCTGCTCAATCGCGCCACCATGAGCAAGTTCGGTATCACCCTCGGGGAAGTGACCTTGTCCTTCACCAAGCGATGAACGATCTGCCGCGGCAAACGCCGGCGCGATCGCCCGCCCCCCAGCGACGGGGCTGGTTCGCCCCCCTGAACCCGCCCCTGACCGACTGGTCGGGTCGGCGCGTGTGGCTGCTGGGCGCCTCCACCGGCATCGGGCGAGCGCTGGCCCAGGCCCTGCACGCGCAGGGCGCGCATGTGGTGGTCTCGGCACGCGGCGAGGCGGCGCTGGCCTCCTTCGTGGCCAGTCATCCCGGGGCGCAGGCGCGCGCCGTGGATGCCACCGACGCCCAAGCCGTCGCACGCATCGCCACAGAACTGGCAGAAGGCGGCGGCATCGATTGCGCGGTGTACTGCGCGGGCCATTACCGCGCGTTGCGCGCCACGGCCTTCGACCTGCAGGAAATGCTGCAGCACGAACGCGTCAACTACACCGGCGCGTTGCACCTACTGGCAGCGGTCTTGCCGCCCATGCTGGCGCGCGGGAGCGGGCACATCAGCCTCGTGAGCAGCGTGGCCGGCTACCGGGGCCTGCCCAATGGCCTGGCCTATGGCCCGACCAAGGCGGCCTTGATCAACCTGGCCGAGACACTGTACATCGACCTGCAAGACCACGGCATCGGCGTGAGCCTGATCAATCCGGGCTTCGTGGAAACGCCGCTCACGGCACAAAACGAGTTCGAGATGCCTGCGCTGATCTCGCCGCAGCAGGCTGCCGAGGCCATCCTGCACGGGTGGCGCGAGGGCCGCTTCGAGATTCACTTCCCGAAGCGCTTCACGCGGGGCGTGAAGCTGCTGGGCCTGCTGCCGTTCCGGCTGTACCAGGCCGCGGTGCGGCGCATCACCGGGCTGTGAGCCCGCAGACCTCGCGATACCCCGCGTGTGCGGGGCGTCGGGGTCTGGACTTCAGGTCGGCTGAGATTCGATGAAGCTCGCGCGCTGCATCAACTTGTCGTACAGGCGTGCGAGGTTGGGGTAGGACGTGCGCCAGTCGATCTCGGAGAAGCGGAACTCCAGGTAACCCAGGCAGCAGCCCACCGCGACGTCGGCCAGTGACAGGTGAATGCCCGCGCAAAACGGCTTGTCACCCAGGCCCAGGCTCATCGCCTTGAGGCTGGCGTGGGTCTTTTCCAGCTGGCGATCGATCCAGGCCTGGCTGTGCTCGCCGGCCTTGCGCCCGCCCCAGTGGGCCTCCAGGCGCGCCAGCACCAGGGCGTCCAGCACACCATCGGCCAGAGCCTCCCAGGTCTTGACCTCGGCTCGCTCACGGCCCATGGCGGGAATCAGCTTGCCCACCGGCGAGAGCGTGTCCAGGTATTCGACGATCACGCGTGAATCGAACAGCGCCTCACCACCCTCCATCACCAGGCAAGGCACCTTGCCCAGGGGGTTGGACTGCATGATGGTGGTGTCGACGCTCCAGACGTCCTCGAGCACCAGCTGGTAGTCCAGCTTCTTCTCGGCCATCACGATACGCACCTTACGCACATAGGGGCTGCTGCTGGATCCGATCAGTTTCATGGGCGGGGGCTTTCCGGTCATTCTCAAAGGGGGCCGCGCATTTTAGGTCCAAGCCCTGCCGCCAAGGGCGAAGCCCCCGTGGGGGACACCTACAATTGCTCGCATGACGCTATCCACCATCGCCGCGCTGTCTCCGCTGGACGGCCGCTATGCGGCACGCCTGGCGCTTCTGCGCCCGCTCATGAGCGAGATGGGCTTCATGCACAAGCGCGTGCAGGTCGAGATCTGCTGGTTCATCGCCCTGTCCGATGCCGGCTTTGCCGAGTTCAAGCCCCTGTCCTCCGGTGCACGCACTTACTTGCTCGGGCTGGTGAAAAATTTCTCCGAGGCCGACGCCCTGGCCATCAAGGACATCGAGAAAACCACCAACCACGACGTCAAGGCCGTCGAGTACTGGATCAAGTCCAAGTTCGAGGCACGCCCCGAGCTGCGCGCCGCCGCCGAATTCGTGCACTTCGCCTGCACCAGCGAAGACATCAACAACACCAGCCACGCCCTGCAACTGAAAGCCGCGCGCGAGCAGGTGATCCTGCCCACGCTGGACGGCCTCATCGCCAAGCTGCGCGAGATGGCGCACGCCTACGCCGACGTCGCCATGCTCAGTCGCACGCACGGTCAGACGGCCAGCCCCACCACCGTGGGCAAGGAAATCGCCAACGTGGTCGTGCGCCTGGCCGCTGCGCGCGAGCGCATCGCCGGCGTGCAGCTTCTGGCCAAGATGAATGGCGCCGTGGGCAACTACAACGCCCACCTCTCGGCCTGGCCCGACTTCGACTGGGAGACCTTCAGCCGCAAGCTGGTTGAATCGCCCGAGCCCTTCGGCCTGGGCCTGACCTTCCAGCCCTATAGCATCCAGATCGAGCCGCACGACTACATGGCCGAACTGTTTGACGCGCTGGCCCGCACCAACACCATCCTGATCGACTGGGCGCGCGACGTCTGGGGCTACATCAGCCTGGGGTATTTCAAGCAGCGGCTGCGCGAAGGCGAGATCGGCTCGTCCACCATGCCGCACAAGGTCAACCCGATCGACTTCGAGAACGCCGAAGGCAACCTGGGCCTGGCCAACGCGCTGTTGCGCCACCTGGCCGAGAAGCTGCCGATCTCGCGCTGGCAGCGTGACCTCACCGATTCCACCGTGCTTCGCAACATGGGCGTGGCCCTGGGCTACTCGGTGCTGGCCTACCACGCCATGGGCGTGGGCCTGGGCAAACTCGAGCTCAATGCCGAAGCCCTCGCCGAAGATCTCGACCAGGCCTGGGAAGTCCTGGCCGAACCCATTCAGACGGTCATGCGCCGCTACGGCGTGCAAGGCGCCTACGAAAAGCTCAAGGAAGTCACGCGCGGCAAGACCGTGCGGCCCGAGGATCTGCACGCCCTGATCCGCTCGCTGGCGATCCCCGAGGCGGAAAAGACGCGCCTCTTGGCGATGGCACCCGCCAGCTACATCGGGCTGGCCGCCACCCTCGCCCGCCGGGTGTGAAGTGATTCCCCTTGGCGCTTAAATCCACCATCTTCAAGGCGAACGTCCAGCTCGCCGACATTGACCACGGCTACTACGCCGACCATGCGCTCACGCTGGCTCGCCATCCGAGCGAGACCGACGAGCGCATGATGATTCGTCTGGCCGCCCTGGCGCTGAACGCCCACGAACTGCAATCCACCTGCGGCGGTGACGGCACCCTGGCCTTTGGCGCGGGCCTGTCCGACCCCGACGAGCCCGATGTCTGGCTGCGCGATTTCACCGGCCGTACCCGCCTGTGGATGGAAATCGGCCAGCCCGAGGACAAACCGCTGGCCAAGGCCTGCAGCAAGGCCGACCGGGTGCGCCTGTATTGCTTCGCGCATTCGGCCGACGTGTGGTGGCGCGGCATCGAGAACAAGCTCACACGCCTGGCCAGCCTCGAGGTGTTTCGCGTTCCCTCCGAGACCAGCCAGGACCTGGCTCGACTGGCGGCGCGCAGCATGCAGCTGCAGGCGACGGTGCAGGAAGGTGTGCTGATGCTCGGTGATGGCCAGCGCACCGTGGACATCGAGCCGGTACGCTGGAAGTGACGGCCCCTCAGGCCTGCGGCGGCGCGCCCTCGGCGGCTCGCTCGCGATAGCGATTAAAGCGCCAGGCATCGCCCTCGATCGTGATACGGCGCCAGGTGGCGCGCTTTTCGGCCGGCGACATTGCGGGCCAGTGCTGCACTTCATCGAAGGTGCGACCACATCCCTTGCACATCGCATCGCCCTGGCTGGTCGAACAGATCGCGATGCAGGGCGTGTCGGGCGTGGTGTCGTACCAGGCCCGCCAGGCGGCATAGGCCGGGGCCGGAAAGCCCTGTTCCGC
>JBEEIS010000004.1:0-4605 GCA_041169755.1 Pseudomonadota bacterium
CTGGCCAGAGCCAGGCCGTCGAAGGTGCTGGTGCCGCGTCCGATCTCGTCCATGAGCACCAGGCTGCGTGGCGTGGCCGCGTGCAGGATCTGGGCGGCCTCGGTCATCTCCAGCATGAAGGTGGACTGGGCGTTGGCCAGGTCGTCGGCAGCGCCGATGCGGGTGTGGATCGCGTCCATCGGCCCCAGGCGGCAGGCGCTGGCCGGCACATAAGAGCCCATGGCGGCCAGCAGGCTGATGATGGCCACTTGGCGCATATAGGTCGATTTGCCACCCATGTTCGGGCCGGTGATCACCTGCATGCGCTGCTTGGGGCCCAGCTGGGTGTCGTTGGCGATGAAGCTGCCCATGCCGGTCTCGGCCAGGCGCGCCTCCACCACCGGGTGGCGGCCCTGACGGATCTCGATGCCGGGCTCGCGCATGAACTGCGGCCGGCACCAGTTGAGGGTGAGGGAGCGCTCGGCCAGGGCGCACAGCGCGTCCAGCGAAGCCAGCGCCCGGGCCAGGGCGCCCAGGGCCGCCACCTCGGGCTGCAGGGCGTCGAGCAGCTGTTCGTACAGCCACTTCTCGCGCGCGAGGGCCCGCTCCGGGGCGGACAGGGCCTTGTCTTCGAAGGCCTTGAGCTCGGGGGTGTTGAAGCGCTCGGCGTTCTTCAGCGTCTGGCGACGGCGGTAGTCCTCGGGCACCTTGTCCAATTGGCCTTGCGTCACCTCGATGAAGAAGCCGTGCACCTTGTTGAACTGCACCCGCAGGTTGGCGATGCCGGTGCGCGCGCGTTCGCGCGCTTCCATCTCGAGCAAGAAGCCGTCGGCGTTGTCCTGGATGGCGCGCAGCTCGTCGAGGTCGGCGTCAAAGCCGGTGGCGATGACGCCGCCGTCGCGCACCATCGCGGCCGGTTCCTCCATCAGGGCCCGGCCCAGGAGGTCGGCGCAGCCAGGGGGGGGCACCAGGTCGCCCGCAAGCCGTGACAGCAGTCCCGGCTGCCCGGTCAGGGCCGGGGCCAGCGCCGCGGATTTTTCCAGGGAGTGGCGCAGGCCCACCAGCTCGCGCGGACGCACCTGCTGCAGCGCGATGCGGGCGGTGATGCGTTCGACGTCGCTGGTGCCTTTGAGATGGTCACGCAGGGCCTGCCAGGGCCCCTCGCGCAGGGCGGCGATGGCTTCGTGGCGTGCGATGGCTTCGATGCGTTCGCGACGCGGCGTGAGCAGCCAGTGTTTGAGCATGCGGCTGCCCATGCCGGTCATGCAGGTATCCAGCAGAGAGAACACGGTGGGTGCGTCCTCCCCGCGCAGGGTCTGCACGAGTTCGAGGTTACGGCGCGTGGCCAGGGGCAGGTCGATCAGGTCGTCACCACGCTGCACCTGCAGGCTGCGCACGTGGGTGAGCGCGCGGCCCTGGGTGTGTTCGGCATAGGCCAGCAGGGCGGATACGGCGGCCTGGGCCTCGGGCAGGTCTTCGGCGCCCCAGGCGCTCAGGCTGGCGGCCTGCAGCTGCTCCAGCAGCTTGCGCTGACCCAGGCCTGCATCAAACTGGAAGGCGGGCCGCAGGGTGAGGGAGAGGTTGCCTCCGATCCCGCGCGCAGCCTTCAGGCGTTGCTCGAACGCCGGGGTGGCGTCGGCGCTGTACACCAGTTCGGTGGGGGCAACGCGCGCGATCCAGATCTCGAGTTCGCCAGCGTCGCATTCGGCCAGTTGCAGCGCCCCCTGGGTGACGGACAGCCAGGCCAGGCCCAGGCGGTGGCGAGTGCCCTGATGCACGGACAGCAGCAGCGCCTCGGATTTGTCATTCAGGAGCTCGGTATCGGTCAGGGTGCCTGGGGTGACCACGCGCACCACCTTGCGTTCCACCGGCCCCTTGCTTGCGCCCACTTCGCCCACCTGCTCGCAGATGGCCACCGACTCGCCCAGCTTGATCAGGCGGGCCAGGTAGGTCTCGACCGAGTGGAATGGCACGCCCGCCATCACCACCGGCTCGCCGGCCGACTGGCCGCGGCGGGTGAGGGTGATGTCGATCAGGCGGGCCGCCTTCTCGGCGTCGGCATGGAAAAGTTCGTAGAAATCCCCCATGCGGTAGAAGACCAGCGTGTCGGGGAACTCGGCCTTGATGGCCAGGTACTGGGCCATCATGGGCGTGTGGCCCTGGGCAATGAAGTCGCTGGCGGTCGGGAGGGCGTCGGGTTGGGGCATCGAGGGAGCGGGCCGCGTGTCAGGGCGGTGGCCAGCCTCCAATGCTAACGGGCTTGGCGGGGTGGGTCTCCCAGCCCCGGTCACAGCGACCGCCTACATGAGGTCGGGGTCGTGGGTGACGCGTCAGCCCCTGTGCGCTCCTAAAGTGCGTCGGCCACCAGCCACCGTTCGGCCCAGAGGGGATTTTCATGTTTGGAGTTCGTCCGACGACACGCCCGCATGGCGGACCGATGGCCTGCGTACTGGGCGACATGGATCTGGTCCGGCCCTTGGGCCTGGCGGGTATCCGATGTGCCGTCGTCGCGCCCGCAGGCAGCTGGCTGGCGCACTCACGCTACACCGAACGATTGTTGCCGTTCGATCCGGGCGGCATGCGTGAAGACGAACTGGTCGCCGCCCTCGTGGATTTCGGCATGCGCGAGGTGCAGCGGCCGGTCCTGTACTTCGAGGAGGACGCGCACCTGCTGATGGTGTCGCGCCACCGCGATCGGCTCGCCAAGGCCTTTCGCTTCACCGTGCCCGAGGCGCAGTTCATCGAGCAACTGGTCGACAAGGCCCGCTTCCAGCAGTTGGCTGAGGCACTCTCGCTTCCGGTCCCGCGCACCCGTGCGTTGCACCCATACCCCGGCTCGCAGCCGCCCGACCTCGACCTGCGTTACCCGCTGATCGTCAAGCCCCTGACCCGTCGCGAGTCCTGGGCGGCGATTGAAGAGGGGGCCAAGGCGGTCCGACTCGATGACGCAGACGCCCTCGCCGCGTGGTGGCCTCGGTTGACCGCAGCCGGTCTGGACCTGCTGGCCCAGGAAATGATTCCCGGCCCCGAATCGGAGATTGAGAGTTATCACGTGTATGTGGATGGACAGGGGGAGGTGGCCGGCGAATTCACCGGGCGCAAGATCCGGACCTATCCCGCGGTCTACGGTCACAGCACCGCGCTGACCATCACCGACATCCGAGGGGACGCTGCCGATGTGGCGGCTCTCGGTCGTGAGGTGGCATCCCGGATCGGATTGCGCGGGGTTGCCAAGTTCGATTTCAAGCGCGCTCCCGATCGCCGCCTGCACCTTCTGGAAATCAACCCTCGGTTCAACCTGTGGCATCACCTCGGGGCGGTGGCGGGTGTGAACCTACCGGCCCTCGTGTATGCCGACCTGACAGGCCGCGAACGACCACGCGCTGCCATCGCCCGCCCTGGTCCCTGCTGGTGCCGCCCGGACAAGGACCGCCTGGCTGCGCGCGAGGCCGGTCTTTCCATGCTCTCCTGGCTCCGCTGGCTCGCGCGTTGCGAAGCCAGCCCGATCAACCGGGACGACCCGGCGCCCTTCCTCAAGCCCAAGCTCCAGCGGCTGATACGTCTGTGGCCCAGGATGCGCCAGACCCCGCCGGCAGCGGTGAAGACATGAAATTCGCGGTCATCTCCGACATCCATGCGAACGTACCCGCCCTGGCCGCAGTGCTGGACACGATCGCGGCGGAAAAGGTGGACCGCATCGTGTGCCTGGGCGACGTGGCCGGCTACCACACGGAGCCGACCGCCTGCGTGCGGTTGCTGCAGGAAGCCGGTGCGCTGTGCGTCGCGGGCAACCACGATCGCGCCGTGATCGGGGCTGTCGAGACCGAAGGCTTCAGCCCGATCGCACAGCGCGCCGTGGCCTGGACCCGGGAGCGGCTGGAGGACACCACCCGCGATTTCCTGGCGGCTTTGCCTCCGAAGCGCGTGATCGATGGCGTGCTGGTGGCGGTGCATGGCGCGCTCCATCCGGAGATCGGCTGCGAATGGTTGCGACTGGACGATGACGGCAAGCGCGCCCTCAGCCTCGACGCCCTGGCGGTGCATCCCTCGGGGGCGCGGGTATGTGCCTTCGGGCATACCCACCGACCGGGGGTCTGGGAGCGCCGCGCTGGCGAGATCCACCGGCTCGAAGGCGAGAGCCTTGCGCTGCGCGCCGACGCCTGGTACCTCGTCAACCCCGGCTCGGTCGGCGAGCCTCGCGACGACGATCCACGTGCCAGCTTCCTGGTGTTCGACTCGGTGGTCCGCAGTGTGCGCTTTCACCGGGTGACGTACGACCGTCCATCGGTGCTGGCCAAGTCGCGGGCGGCCGGCCTCATCCCGCCGCAGCGCCTGGCATGGATTCCCGAGCCGCACCGGACGCACTGGAAGAAGCGCTTGCGCCGGTGGCATGCCGACGGTTTTGTGCTGGCGTTTTTGCGCAGCCTCGAAGGGCTGCAGGCGGCGTGTCGATCGCGGCGCCGGGTTCCATGAAGTGGGGCGCTGGTACCGCCTGCAGCGGCCGGACCCGTGCTCCTTCGTTGCGGACGGGAAGGTTCAGCGTGCTGCCGCTTCGGCGTCGATCGCGGCCTGCACCGCCTGCACGAAGTCTTCGCGCGCCTGCGTGGCCACCGGGTCGCGCGCGCC
>JBEEIS010000005.1:0-8464 GCA_041169755.1 Pseudomonadota bacterium
GATGAGGAACAGCAGCGCGTACACCCATGCGCCGTAGGCCTGCACGAACGCCCCGAGGTGGCGATCGACGTGCAGGATGAAATCAACGAGGAAGCTGACCCATTCCACGGCCGCGATTATCCCCGGGTGGCCTGCCTACAATGGCCCGACACCCGCCCGCCCATGACCCAGCCGCGCCTACCGATCCGTGAACTGAGCGACGAGCTCATCAGCCAGATCGCTGCCGGCGAGGTGGTCGAGCGCCCCGCTTCGGTGGTGCGCGAGCTGGTGGACAACGCGCTGGACGCCGGGGCTCGCCAGATCACCGTGCGCCTGCTCGCCGGCGGCACCCGCCTGATCAGCGTCGAGGACGACGGCTTGGGCATCGCGCCGCGCGAGCTGAGCATCGCCCTCAAGCGTCATGCGACCAGCAAGATCGCCTCGCTGGCCGACCTGGAGTCGGTAGGCACCATGGGCTTTCGGGGCGAGGCGCTGGCCGCCATCGCCTCGGTCTCCGAGCTGAGCCTGCTCTCGCGCACCGAAGGCGAAGTCACCGCCTTCCTGCTGGACGCGCGCACCGGCGAACTGCGCCCCGCCGCGCGGGCCATCGGCACCACGGTGGAAGTCAAGGAGCTGTTTTTCAGCACACCGGCGCGCCGCAAGTTCCTCAAGACCGACGCCACCGAGCTGGCCCACTGCATCGAGGCGGTTCGCCGTCACGCCCTGGCCTGGCCCGAGGTCGGCTTCGCCATCTGGCATGAGGGCAAGCTGGTGGAGCAGTGGCGCGCCGCGCCCGCGCACGCCACCCGTGTGGCCGACGTACTGGGCGCCGACTTCATCGAACAGAGCGTGCCCTTGGACACCCGCGCCGGTCCACTGCGCGTCACCGGCCATGCGGGTCTGCCCGATGCAGCCCGTTCGCGGGCCGATCACCAGTACGCCTATGTCAACGGCCGTTACGTGCGTGACAAGGTCATTGCCCATGCCGTGCGCAGCGCCTACGAGGACGTGCTGCACGGCCAGCGCCAGCCGGTCTATGTGCTGTCACTCGAGATCGATCCGCTGCAGGTAGATGTCAATGTGCATCCGACCAAGGTCGAAGTGCGTTTTCGCGACGGCCGTGCTGTGCACCAGGCCGTGCGTCATGCGGTGGAAAACGCACTGGCCGCCCCGCGCGCGGGACAGGCGGCAGGCTGGCCCGGGCTGGCGGCCAGCGGTCTGCCGGTCGAGGGGCCTGACGGATTGGCCTTCACGCCCGCTGCAGCCCGCCACGCCATAGACACCCCCACAGACAACGGCATGGGGGCCCCGCGCTGGACCCAGCCCGCCATCCGGTTCGCCGCGCGCGAAGATGCCGTCGGCCTGCCGGTGTCCGATCTGGGGCTGCTGTGGCAAGGCGGCCCACCTGCGGTAGGCGCGGCAACGTCCACGCCCACACCGCTGCCGCCGGGCGATTGGCCCCTCGGGCGTGCCCTGGCGCAACTGCAAGGGGTCTACATCCTGGCTGAGAACACCCAGGGCCTGGTGGTGGTGGACATGCATGCCGCACACGAACGCATCGTCTACGAGAAGCTCAAGGCCCAGGCGGGCGACGACGCCTCGCGTCCCATCGCCAGCCAACCCCTGCTGATTCCCGCCACCTTTCCAGCCACGCCCCAGGAAGCCGCCACCGCCGAGGCCCATGCCGACACGCTGCACCTGCTGGGCGTGGACATCGCGCCGTTGTCGACCAAGACCCTGGCCGTGCGCGCCGTCCCCACCAGCCTGGCGCAGGGCGACGCGGTCGAACTCGCGCGCAGCTTGCTGGCCGAACTCGCGCAGCACGAGGCCAGCACCGTGGTGCAACGGGCTCGCAACGAATTGCTCGCCACCATGGCCTGCCACGGCGCGGTCCGTGCCAACCGCCGGCTCACTCTGGATGAAATGAACGCCTTGCTGCGCCAGATGGAGCAGACTGAACGCTCCGACCAGTGCAACCATGGTCGACCCACCTGGCGCCAGCTCACGCTGCGCGAGCTCGACGCATTGTTCCTGCGCGGTCGCTGAGCCTGCGCCGCTGGCCCTTGATGTCCCGCGCACCCGCCCTGCCCTATGTCGCACTGGCCGGCCCCACGGCCAGCGGCAAGTCGGCGGCGGCCCTGGCCCTGGCGCGTGTGCGCTCGATCGAGATCGTCAGTGTCGACTCCGCCCTCGTCTACCAGGGCATGGACATCGGCACCGCCAAGCCCACGCCTGTTGAACGCGCCGGCGTGCCACACCACCTGATCGACATCCGCGATCCCGCACAGGCCTACAGCGCCGCCGAGTTCGCTGCCGACGCGGCGCGCTGCATCCGCGAAATCCACGCGCGTGGCGCCCTGCCTGTGCTGGCCGGCGGCACGATGCTGTACTTCAAGGCGCTGTTCGAGGGCCTGGCGCCCATGCCACCGGCCGACCCACAGGTGCGCGCCGACCTCGAGGCCCAGGCCGCACGCGAGGGCTGGCCCGCCCTGCATGCCGAGCTCGCGCGCGTCGACCCGACCACCGCGGCGCGTCTGGCGCCCCTGGACTCGCAACGCATCCAGCGCGCACTGGAGGTGCATCGTGTCTCCGGCCGGCCCCTGAGCGACTGGCATGCCCAGCCCGCGCAAGCGGGCGCGCTCACCGCCCTGCCGCCAGCACTGCTGCTATCCCTGGAGCCCCAAGACCGCGCCTGGCTGCACCAACGCATCGCCGCACGCTACGCACAGATGCTCGACGCGGGCTTCCTGGACGAAATCCGCCGACTGCGCGCACGCGGCGACCTGCATCCCGAGCTGGCGTCCATGCGCTGCGTGGGATACCGGCAGGCCTGGGCCTGGCTTGATGCGCAGCACCGTGCCAGCCAGGGACTGGGCGCAGCCCCCAGCCTGCAGGACCTGATCGACACGGGTATCGCCGCCACCCGGCAACTGGCCAAGCGCCAACTCACCTGGCTGCGCAGCATGCCCGCGCGCCGCGTCATCGCCTGCGATGCACCCGACGCCCTGGCCCAGGTGCTGCGCGCCGTGCAGGAGATGCCCGCATGAACACCTGCGTCCCCACATGCGTCGTGAGCGCACACGGCCTGGCCAAGCGCTATGGCGCCGACACCGTGTTCGCCGGCGTCTCGCTGGACGTGATGCCTGGCGAATTCGTGGCCATCGTGGGCGACTCTGGCGTGGGCAAGTCCACCCTGCTCAATGGCCTGGCCGGCCTGGACAGCTTCGACGAAGGCCGCGTCACCCTGTGCGGCCACGACCTCGGTACCGCCAGCGATGACGAACGCGCGCTGCTGCGGCGCCGGCATGTGGGCTTCGTCTTCCAGGCCTTCCATGTTCTGCCCCACCTGGATGTGGCGCAGAACATCGCCCTGCCCCTGATGCTTCTGGGGGAACCCGCCTCGGCCATCGCGCCCCGCGTGCAAGCCATGCTCGCGGCGGTCGGCCTCGAAGGCCTGGGTGCGCGCCTGCCGCAGCAACTCAGTGGCGGGCAGCTGCAACGCGTGGCCATCGCACGGGCGCTGGTGCACCGGCCCGCCCTCCTGCTGGCCGACGAGCCCACCGGCAACCTGGACCCCGGCACCGCGACGCGCATCATGGACCTGCTGCTGGCGCAAACCCGCGAGCAGGGCGCCGCACTGGTGCTGGTCACGCACTCCGAAGCCGCAGCGCGCCGTGGCGACCGGGTGATGCATCTGACCGCGCGCGGTTTCGCCTGAGGCGGTGTCTGGCACCAAGCCCGGGCACGGCCTGACGCGCCGCCCGGCCCTACCCACTACGCTGGGAATCGACGGGTGCCGCCAGGGCGCCCGCACGTTCACCCCAGGAGAACCCCATGGCCACCCTACGCACAGGCAAGGATGCCTGCGACCTGCTTGACGCCGACCACCGCACCCTCAAGAAAATGTTCAAGGAATACGAGGAACTCACCGGCTCGCGCGCCCGCAGCGCCGCGCAGAAGAAGCTGGACCTGGCCCACCGCATCTGCCAGGAGCTCACCGTCCATACCCAGGTCGAGGAGGAAATCTTCTACCCCGCGCTGCGCGCCGCCATCAAGGACACCGAGTTGCTGGATGAAGCCGAGGTCGAACACCAGGCCCTGCGCAGTCTCGTGGCCCAGATCCGGCGCGCCAGCGAAGCCGACGACATGTTCGATGCCAAGGTGAAGGTGCTGGGCGAGTACATGGACCACCACGTGAAGGAAGAACGCAGCGAAATCTTCGCGCGGGCCCGCAGCACCCGCAAGCTGGACCTGGTGGCCATGCGCGAGCAGCTGGAGCAGCGCAAAGAGGAACTCCTGGCCGAATTCATGCCTGACGTGGGCGAGCTGGCCGCCTGAGGGCGGGCCGCACGCCGCACTCAACGAAACCCCGCCCGCGCGTGGATGCGGGGCGGCAGGCCACAATCGGGCCCATGCTGGCCCTGATGCGCACCTTCTCCTGGCAGGAACTGCGCCATCACCCCTGGCGCAGCGCCGCCGCCATGGTGGCGGTGATGCTGGGCGTCGCGCTGGCCTTCTCGGTGCACTTGATCAATGCCTCGGCCCTGAGCGAGTTCTCCAGCGCGGTGCGCTCGGTCAATGGCCAACCCGATCTGGAGCTGCGCGCGGTGCAAGGCGGCTTCGACGAATCGCTCTATGCCCGCGTGGCCGCCCACCCCCAGGTCACCCTGGCCAGCCCGGTGCTGGAGACCGCCACCGTGGCGGTCGGGTCCGCTGGCACGCGCCACGCGCTGCGGGTGCTGGGTGTCGACGCCCTCACCGTGGCCGCGATCGCACCCTCGCTCATGCCGGCGCCCGCCGCAGGGAGCGATCGCTTCGCCCTGTTCGCGCCAGCAACGGTCTTCCTCAATCCGGCGGCACGCCAGCTGCTGCCCGGCGAGCGCATCGCCTTGCAGGTGGGCCAGCGCCTGCTGCCCGTGACAGTTGCCGGCACCGTGGCCGCCGGGGGCGGCCCGATGGCGGTCATGGACATCGGCGCGGCGCAGGACCTGTTCGACCGTGGCGGCCAGCTCACACGCATCGACCTGCGCCTGGCGCCTGGCGCCCCGCGCGAAGACGTCGTGCGGTCCCTGCAACTGCCCGCAGGCGTCACCGCCGCTGAACCGGGCGATGCCGCGCAGCGCGTGAGCAACCTCTCGCGCGCCTACCGCGTCAACCTCACCGTGCTGGCGCTGGTGGCGCTGTTCACGGGCGCCTTCCTGGTCTATTCGGTCCTGTCCCTGAGCGTGGCGCGTCGCACCCGGCAACTGGCCTTGCTCGGTGTGCTGGGCCTGACCCCGCGCCAGCGCCTGTCCCTGGTGGCGACGGAATCGGTGGTCCTGGGCGCGGCGGGCAGCCTCGCTGGCGTCGCGCTAGGCACAGGACTGGCGGCCCTGGCGCTGCGTCTGCTCGGGGGCGACCTGGGCGGTGGTTATTTCGCGGGCGTGGCGCCGCACCTTCAATGGAGCGGCGGTGCGGCACTGGCCTATGGCGGGCTGGGCGTGGTCGCCGCAGCCGTCGGCGGGTGGCTGCCCGCGCGCCAGGCGCAGAACCTGCCCCTGGCCGCCTCCCTCAAAGGACTGGGGCAGGCCGCCGTGCAGGGGCGTCATCACCTGGCCAGCCTCCTGCTGCTGGTCCTGGGCGGCCTGTTGGCCCTGGTGCCGCCGATCGCGGGCGTGCCGCTGGCGGCCTACGTCTCGGTGGCCTTGCTGCTGGTGGGAGGTATCACCGCCCTGCCCTGGGGGGTCGCGTTGGCCTATGACGCGCTGGCCCCGAAGCTGGCGCACCGCCTGCTGCCCCTGCTGGCCGTCGAGCGCGCGCGGCGGGTGCGCGAAACCGCCGCCGTCGCCGTGAGCGGCGTGGTGGCCTCCCTGAGCCTGGCCGTGGCCCTCACGGTGATGGTGGCGAGCTTTCGCGATTCAGTCACGCGTTGGCTGGACGTGGTCCTGCCCGCCGACCTGTACGCACGCACCGCCGACGGCGCGGCGGCCGGCGATTCCGCCTTCCTCGAGCCCGCGTTCATTGAGGCGGCCGGCCAGGTGCCAGGCGTCGCTCGCATCGCCACCCAGCGGGTGCGGCCCCTGCTGCTCGATCCGTCGCTGCCCGCCGTCGCCCTGCTGGCCCGCCCGCTGGACGATCCGGCCCGTAGCCTGCCGATGGTGGACACGCCGCAACCTGTGCCGCCGGGCCGCATCGGGATCTACGTGAGCGAAGCCATCATCGACCTGTACGGCGTGAAGCCAGGCCAGGGCTTCGAGCGCCTTTCCAGTGCGTTCACGCAGCGCCCCGAGTTCTTCGTGGCCGGTACCTGGCGCGACTACGCACGCCAGAGTGGCGCGGTGATGATGGACCGCGCCGACTACCTGCGTCTGACCGGCGACGCCCGGGTCAACGACCTGATGCTCTGGCTCGCGCCGGGCGCGCAGGCCGCATCCGTGCAGGGCGCGCTGCGTTCACTGGCGCCGGCTGGCGGCGCGTTGGAATTCGCCTCCACGCAGGACATCCGCACCGTCTCCTTGCGCATCTTCGACCGCAGCTTCATCGTCACCTACTGGCTGCAGGCCGTGGCCATCGGCATCGGCCTGTTCGGCGTCGCGGCCAGTTTCAGTGCGCAGGTACTGGCACGACGCAAGGAGTTCGGACTGCTGCAGCACCTGGGCCTCACCCGCCGGCAGGTCCTGGCGGTCGTGGCGGGCGAAGGCGCGGCCTGGACCTTCGTCGGGTCGGCCGCCGGCGTGGCACTGGGTCTGGCGGTGGCCGTGGTGCTGGTGCACGTGGTCAACCCGCAAAGCTTCCACTGGACCATGGACCTGCTCGTGCCCTGGGGACGCTTGGGGCTGCTGTGCGCTGCGGTCATTGCGGCGGGCACGCTCACGGCCTGGTTCGCGGGCCGGGCCGCGGCCAGCCGCGATGCGGTGATGGCCGTGAAGGAGGATTGGTGATGCACCCCTTGCAACGGCGCGCGTTCCTGCTGTCGCTGGCGGCAGGCGGCAGTGCCCTGCAGGCGCCGGCGCACGCACTGCCGGCACGTGCGTTGGTCTTCCCGCGCGACCACGGCGCGCACCCCGACCTGCGTACCGAGTGGTGGTACGTCACCGGGCAGGCCCGCGCGGGCAACGCACCCTCCGGGCGGGAGTTCGGCTTTCAGGTCACCTTCTTTCGTTCGCGCATCGATGCTGCACGGGACCTGGCGTCGGCCTTTGCCGCGCGCCAGCTGGTGTTCGCCCATGCAGCCATCACCGACGTGCAGGGTCGGCGCCTGTGGCATGACCAGCGCATTGCGCGCGAGGGCTTCGGCATCGCGCAAGCGGCGCAGGACGACACCCGACTGGCCTTGCGTGACTGGACCCTGGTGCGCGAAGCGGATGGCGCCTACCGGGCCCGTATCCCGGCCAGCGAGTTTTCCCTGGACCTGCGCTTTGCGCCCACCCAACCCGTGCTGCTGCAAGGGACGGGGGGTCTGTCCCGAAAAGGCCCCGAACCGCGCCAGGCCAGCTACTACTACAGCCAGCCCCAGCTGCAGGCCGGCGGACGCTTGCAAGTGGGGGAGCGCGCCTTCGACGTCACAGGTCGTGCCTGGCTGGACCACGAGTGGAGCGAGGAACTGCTGCACCCGCAGGCTGTGGGCTGGGACTGGATCGGCATGAACCTGGAGGACGGTAGCGCCCTTACCGCGTTTCGCCTGCGTCGCGCCGATGGCAGCGCGCTCTGGGACGGCGGTTCCTGGCGCGGGCCGCGTGGCCCCGCCCGGGCCTTCGACGCGGGCCGCACCGCGTTCACGCCGCAGCGTCACTGGCTCAGCCCACGGTCCGGGGCGCACTATCCGGTGCAATGGCAGGTGGACTGCCCCGCCGGTCGCTACATCGTGCGGCCCCTGGTCGACGACCAGGAACTGGACAGCCGAACGTCCACCGGCGCGATCTACTGGGAAGGTCTGAGCGAGCTGACCAACGCACAGGGCGAAACGCTCGGACGCGGTTATCTGGAAATGACTGGATACGCGCGGCCCCTGCGCTTGTGAGCCTCGAACTACTGCTTTGGAAGTAGCGGGTACAAGGCGCTGCCAAAGCCCATGCCCTATTCAATCGGTAAGCAAAAAGCGAATCATTAAACTCGGGCACAACGTTGGCCGATGGACCGAGTCGGCGCTGAAGGCGCATGCGCCGCGGGTGCAGGGGTGTTTCACCTCCGCCGGCATGACCAGCTACCAGAAAAAAACGCAAGAGTGGCTGGCATCCGCAGCCAAGGACTGCGCGGGACCGGGTGGCAAGCAGGTCCAGTGACGCACTTGCGCGGTGACCACCCCGAAGAGGCGGCTGGCGCGGGACTACACTGAACGCCATGGCCCGCCGCCCCACTCCTGACGCCGCCCCCAAGGGCCAGCCTCGTTCCCTCTCGGGCCTGCTGCCCTTTCTGCGCCCCTACCGGGGCCGCATTGCGCTGGCGGCACTTTTCCTGGTGCTGGCCGCCGGCGCCACCCTGCTCTTTCCCTTGGCTCTTCGCAGCC
>JBEEIS010000006.1:0-15017 GCA_041169755.1 Pseudomonadota bacterium
GGCGCAAGCTCAACACCTCACCGCTGCGGCGCGGCGCATACCCCGGCAGCGCCTGCAGCCGCTGCTGCCAGGCGTCCTGCTGCAACACGGCGCGCAAGGCGGCCACAGGCGGCTGGTCCAGCGCCGACTTCAGGCACACCAGGTAGTAGTCCTCTTCGAGCAGCGGTACGAAATCCACCCCTTTGCGCCGCGCTGCGGCCTCGATCACCAGGCCCGCGTCGGCCTGACCCGAGACCACCGCCTGCACCACCGCGGTATGCGAGGGCTCCTCGCGGTCCCAGCCCTTGAGGGCCGCCGCGCGCAGGCCGGCCTCCTCGAGCAATTGCTCGGCCAGCACCCGTGTGCCAGCACCCGGTGCGCGGTTCACATAGCGCGCCCCCCGCGTGGCCACGTCGGCCAGCGATTGCAGGCCCAGCGGATTGCCCGGCGCCACCGCCAAGCCCTGGCGCCTGCGCGCGAAGCCGATCACCTTGTGCAGGCCCGGTTTGAGCAAAGGCTGATAGGTGCGCTGGGCGAGTGAGCCCGCCGCGTGCGACGGCGGCACGTGAAAGCCCGCGAGCACACAACGCCCCGCGTTAAGCGCCGCGATGGCATCGACGCTGCCACAGAAACGCACATCCAGATGCAGGCGGCCCTGCGATGCCGCGTGTTCGCGCAGGAGCGGGAGGGCATCGTCATGGCTGGCGTACAGGGGCAGCACGTGGGCGCTGTCGTCGAAGGCCACCGCAAAGACCTGCTCCAGCCCCGCCTGCAGCGCCTCGATCTGAGGCGCCAGGCGAGCCTGGGCCTGGCGCTCGGCCCACAGCAGCTTCTCGCCGAATTCACTCAGGCGCGCCGCCTGGCCCCGCTCCCACAGCACGAGGCCGCGCCCCAGCTCGGTCTCCCAGCGTTTGAGTTCGCCCCAGGCATGGCGGTAAGACTGCCCCAGGCGCCGCGCCGCGCCCGAGATCGAGCCCTCGTCCTGCACGGCCTGCAGCAGGTCGATGAGGGGATGATGAATCGCACCAGGGGTCCGCTGGCGACCCAGGGCATAGGAAAGCTCGATCGGTTGCACCGGGCGAGTATCAGGGATGTGCCGGGCGCACCGCGCGCCGCCTTATGCACCTGGCTTCATAGCTCGCAAACACGCGCCCCAGGGGCCCCAGGCGCTGCCTATGATGCGCACCCGCATGAACACGTTTTCCGAGAGCGCCGCCACCGCGCTGCGCCTCATCGTCGACCTCGACCCCACCCTTCTGGCCATCGCCGGCCGCTCCCTCGCGGTGAGTGCCACGGCCTGCGCGCTGGCCTGCGCGGGCGGCCTGCTGCTCGGCGCCTGGCTGGGGGTGGCGCGCTTTGCGGGGCGCGGCGGGGTGCTCACCGTACTCAATACCGCGCTGGCCGTGCCTTCGGTGGTGGTGGGGCTCGTCGTCTACCTGCTGCTGTCACGCTCCGGTCCCCTGGGTTTCCTCGGCTGGCTGTTCTCCTTCCAGGCCATGGTGCTGGCCCAGGCGGTGCTGGTGCTGCCCGTGGCCGCCGCCCTCACCCGCCAGGTGATCGAGGACGCCGACACGGCGCATGGCGAGCAGCTGCAGTCCCTGGGCGCCGGGCGCGTGCTGCGGGGGCTGCTGCTTGCGTGGGACGAACGCTTTGCCCTGCTCACGGTGGTGATCGCCTGCTTTGGCCGCGCAATCTCCGAGGTGGGCGCGGTGATGATCGTGGGCGGCAACATCGATGGCTTCACCCGCGTGATGACCACCGCCATCGCGCTGGAAACCAGCAAGGGCGACCTGCCGCTGGCCCTGGCCCTGGGCCTGGTGCTGCTGGTCGTGGTGCTGCTTCTGAATACCGCCGTGTCGCTGCTGCGTCGCTGGCGCGTGGGGCAGGCCGAGACCGCCACATCACCCCTGCAGGTGTCCGCATGAACGACGCGATTGAGCTGCAGGACGTGGACGTCCGCTTCGGATCCGCTGTCGCCCTCTCCGGCGTCACCCTGCGTATCACGCGGGGTGAGCGCGTCGCCTTCATCGGCGCCAACGGCAGTGGCAAGAGCACGCTGCTGCGCGTGTTGCACGGCCTGCAGCGGCCCACACAGGGCACGGTGCGTTGCGATGAGGGCTTGCGGACGCAGGCCATGGTGTTCCAGCGTCCCTACATGCTGCGCACCAGCGCGCTGACCAATGTGACACTGGGCCTGTGGCTGCGGGGCACGGCCTGGCGACAGGCGCGCGTGCAAGCGCAGCAGGCCCTGGCACGGATGGAGCTCGCTGATCTCGCCACGCGCCACGCACCAGCCCTCTCTGGCGGGCAGCAACAACGCCTGGCTCTGGCACGCGCCTGGAGCCTGCGACCCCAACTGCTGCTGCTGGACGAGCCCACCTCCAGCCTCGATCCGCATGCCAAACGCGAAGTCGAACGTCTGGTCACGGACTTCGCCGCAGACGATGTCACGCTGGCCTTTGCCAGCCACAACCTGGGCCAGGTCAAACGCCTGGCCACCCGCGTGATCTACCTGGAGCGCGGGCGCGTACTGGCCGACCTGCCGGTGCGCGATTTCTTCGAGGGGCCGCTGCACACGGTGTCCCCGCAAGCCGATTTGTTTATCAAAGGCGAACTGGGATGAATATCCTTCACACCTTGCGCGGTGGCGCCATCATCGTGGCACTGGCGCTTGTCGCCGGCACCAGCTGGTCGCAGTCGATCACGATGGCCTCGACCACATCGACCGAACAATCGGGCCTGTTTACCCACCTTCTGCCCGCGTTCAAGCAGGCCACTGGCCTGGACGTGAAAGTCGTGGCAGTGGGCACAGGCCAGGCCATCGACATGGCGCGCCGGGGCGACGCGGACGTGCTGTTCACGCACGATCAGCCCGCGGAAGAAAAGTTTGTGGCCGACGGCTTCGCGCCGCGCCGCTATCCGGTGATGTACAACGACTTCATCCTGATCGGCCCGAAGAATGACCCCGCCGGCACGCGCGGCAAGGACATCGTCGCGGCGCTCAAGAAGTTGACTGCGGCCAACGCCGCCTTCATCTCGCGCGGCGACAAGAGCGGCACCCATGCCGCCGAGAACCGCTACTGGACGCAGGCCGGCGTGGGCGCGGACCGCGGCAAGGGCTACAAGGAGTGTGGCTGCGGCATGGGCCCGGCGCTGAACATCGCGGTGTCCGTCAACGGCTATGTGCTGGCCGATCGCGGCACCTGGCTGAACTTCAAGAACCGCGGCGATCTGGCGGTTCTCGTTGAAGGCGACCAGCGCTTGTTCAATCAGTACGGCGTGATGGCCGTGAGCGCACAAAAGCACCCGCACCTGAAGACGGCGGATGCACAGAAGTTCGTCGACTGGGTGATCTCGCCGGCGGGGCAGCAGGCCATTGCCAGCTACCGCATCGGGGGGGAGCCGCTGTTTTTCCCGAACGCGGGCAGCGGGAAGTAGGGCAAGGCCGCCGCTTGCGGCGCACGCTCAGTGGCTGTTCACCCAGTTCTCGACGGTCAGGCCCGCGTAGTGGCGGAAGTCTGCCTCGTTGTTGGTGACCAGGGTCGCGCCCAGCGAGATGGCGTGCGAGGCGATGAGTTTGTCTAGCGCGTCCTTGTTCCGCTCACGATGAGCCGCGCGCAACGGGCCGTAGGCACGCGCCGCCTGCGCATCGAAAGAGGCCACAGGAATGTCCTCCAGCAAAGCAGCCAGTGCCTGCTCATTGCGCGCTTGGGCCTCGCCCGAACACGCCACGCCATACGCCAGTTCAGCGTGTGTGACCGCTGAAATCACCACATCGCCGACAAAACACTGCGCAAACCGCGCGCGCACCTGCGGCGGCTGGTGCTTCATCAAGTAGATGCAGATGTTGGTGTCGAGCATGTAGCGAGGCTTCATAGCGCCTCGCGTTCGCCTTCGACGTTATGGCCGCGGCCCTCGGCCATGAAATCCGGGGAGAAACTGGCGAACTTGCCCAGGACATCGCCCATGCGCCGCCGAGCCGGCCGGATACGCAATTCGTCGCCGTCGCGCTCAATTTCCAGGTCCAGGTCCCAGCTGGTGTAGGCCAGCTCGGCGGGGATCCGAACGGCCTGCGAATTGCCGTTTTTGAATAGTTTGGTATGCGACACAGACCCCTCCTGGATGTACGCGTACATCCTAACGGGATCCGGTGCCGCCGGCAAGCGATTTACTTCTTCGGCCGGTTGAACCAGTTGGCCAGCATGAACAGGCCAAAGACCACGAACATGATGATCAGGACGGTTTCGACTTTCATGGGTGTCTCCTTGCTTGATATGAATCGTTAGGTGCGGGCTTGAGCAGCGGCGCCATCAGGAACAGGGTGCCTGCCAGCAGCAGCAGCTCGATGATGTAGACGGCCTCATAGCCCGCCAGCGAACCCCACGGCGAGGCTATCACGTCACGCAGGACGCCGCCCAGGCCCATGGCCAATCCCCCCGCGGTGGCCTGCACCGCACCCCAGGCGCCCAGGGCCAGGCCGGCTTGTTCGGGCGGGGCCATCTGCATGGTGGACGTGAGCGTACCGTGACCGAAGAGGCCACCGCCCACGCCGATGAAGAAGGTGCCGGTGATGAACAGCGCGGGTGACGCCAGCGGCGCGGCGACGATGACCGCAGCGAAGGCGGGCAGGCCCACCAGCACGCCGCCGCGCGCCATGCGCCAGGGGTCGCCCCCGCGTCCGAGCACGCGCGAGGCCCAGGCAAATCCGATGAGACCGCCCAGCGCCAGCGTGGCGGTGAGGAAGGTGGTGGAAGACACCGACATGCCCAGGATCTCGCCGCCATAGGGCTCGAGCAGCACGTCTTCCATCGTGAAGGCCATGGTGCCCAGGGCCAGGGCCGCCAGGCGACGCACGGCGCGGTCACGGCCCTTGAGCGCCTGCCAGGCGGTGCGGAAATCCGGATCGTCCTCGCGGCGCGCGCGCGGCTTGCGGTCGCGGCTGCGCGCTTCCTGCTTCCAGATCGCCACCACATTGAGCACCAGCGTCGCCACCGCGCAGGCTTGGATCACCTGCACCAGGCGCCCCGGCGAATACTCGGACAGCGCATGACCAAAAATGAAGGCGCTGCCGATCGTCCCGATCAACAGCATCGAATACATGAAGCCGACCACCTTGGGATGGTCCTCGCGCGGCGCGAGGTCGGTGGCCAGGGCCAGGCCCGTGGTCTGCACCGTGTGCAGCCCCGCGCCGACCAAGAGAAAAGCAATGGCCGCTGCGCCATGACCGACCCAGGCCGGCGCATCAGCCGAGGCGCCCGCACGCGCGAGCACCAGCAAGGCAAAGGGCATGATGGCCAGGCCACCAAACTGCAGCAGCGTTCCCATCCAGACATACGGCACGCGCCGCCAGCCCAGTTCGCTGCGGTGATGGTCCGAACGAAAACCGATCAAGGCACGCAGCGGCGCAAACAGCAGCGGCAAGGCCACCATGATCGACACCAGCGATGCGGGCACATGCATCTCCACGATCATCACGCGATTGAGCGTGCCCACGAGCAGCACCAGCGCCATGCCCACCGAGATCTGGAACAACGACAGGCGCAACAGGCGCGACAGCGGCAGGTCCGGCGAGGCGGCGTCGGCAAAGGGCAGAAAGCGCGGGCCGAGCGCCGCGATGGACTGCACGAGACGCGAAGGTGAGCGGGAAGAGGGCTGGGTCATGAACGCCTCACATGAAAAAGGACCGGAGCCGCGAGCGGTCCGGTCCCTGTCTCAAACCGAGAATTACTTCTTGGCCGGAGGTGCTTCGGCCGGGGCAGCTGCCACGGCTTTCTGACCGCCATTGAGGAAGCCCTTCACCCAGTTGGTGTTGAGCGTCAGCGCGACGTGCACGCTGAAAGAGGCAATTGCCACAGCGGCAATGAAGACAGGAATGCCCACCGAGGGCTTGACCACACACCACATTTTTCCGTAGATCATGGGTAGTGCTCCTTACTTCAACCAGGGGCTGTAGATATAAGCCAGCAAGTGCGCGAAGGCCGCGATCATGCCGAATATCTGCGTTCCCTGGATGAGGTTCCGGTGGATTTCCTCCGACTCGCCCTCGGTCAGACCGGTGGGCCACACTTTGTCTTTGTCGGACATCGTGTCTCTCCTTGGAAGAACTAACGCACGTGCTAACCCCGCACGCGGGCGGCTTGCGGCCCCCTTGGTCGCAAACTGGTGTCATTTTATGTTGACATTTGCTACTGTCAACCAGATTAGACAGATGCAGTGTGGCCCTGGCGTGACAGTGCGGCCTCCTGCCCAGCGTCCGACCCATGAGGCGAAAAGCATTCATGCGCGGCGCGGCATCCGAAACGGCAGCATGGCCTGCACCACCGGCGAGACCAGGCGCGGCACGTTCAGGGTCTCATGAAAGCTGGTGACCGGCTGCCCCAGCAGCTCGCTGCGCACCGTGGCACGCTGGTAGAAGGGCGTGTCTTCCAGCTGGTCGATCACGTGCACCGGGCTGGTACTGCGCATGCGGCGCGGCACCCGCCACAGGGTGGCGGGCAGCATCTTGCGCGGTGGCGGGTCGAAGGGCGTGACCTGGCCGTCGCGGCCGAAACGCAGCGCCAGCACCTGGTCGGGGCCATCGTCGTGCTGCATGTCGTACAGGACGGCGGTGCTGCCATCGGCCAGCGGGCTGCGTGACCAGTCCCACTCGCGGCAGCTGCTGGCGATCGGCTCGTCCCCTTCGTTCGAGTCCAGATAGGCCTGGCCCTGCCAGCGCTGGGCCGGCGCATCGAGTTGGACCTCGATGCGCGCCGAGGGCGCGATCGGGCCCCATCGGTGGCGCCCTGCGCGGTCGATCGGGGTGCTAAAGTCGAACAGGCGCTGCGGGTACACACGCACCTGCCCCTTGAGCGCGCGCGGCACGGGCACGCACACCTCGTCGATGTCGATGACCAGCGCGTCGCCGTCCCAACGCACGCGACTGGGGCCCACGACGAACTCACGCGCACTGCGGCTGCAATGGCGCGCACCGCGCTCCGTCATCGCCCAGCGCCCCGCGTGGCGGCTGTACAGGGCGACGTTGAGGGCGCAGTGTTGTTCGGGATCGGCTTGTGCGCCGCCACGCCGCGCCCACGCGTAATAGGGCGAGAACACGCTGCCCACGAAAGCGATGATCGTCAGGCCGAACTGCCCGTCGTCGCTGAGGGCGTCGACATACCACCAGAGGTAGCCGCCGGGCGGGACCGGCTGATCGAACCGAGGCTCGCCATCACGGCCGCGGCCGCCAGTTGCCCGGACATCGCTGCCATCGGCACGCCCGGCCCCGGGTGCACGCTGCCCCCCGCCAGAAACAGACCCGGCACCGGGCTGACCGCTGGCGACCTGGCGAACGCCGAGTTCCAGCCGTGCGTCGCCTGGCCGTACAACGCTCCGCCCGTGGCCGGAAAGAGGCGATGGAAGTCGTCCGGCGTCGTGCGCACCGATTCGCGGGCCCGCGGCTGCAGGGTGAGGCCGCAACGGCGCAGGAGAGAAAAGGTCTGGAGTTCGCATTCGTCGATCGCTTCCTGGGTGAGCCGGCTTTGTCCCCCGACCGCGGGCGCGTTGACCAGGGCCAGCAGGCGCTGGGGCGCGCCGGTGTCGGGCACGCCGGTGCCGCGGTCTTGCGCGCACAGGTAGACGGTGGGTCGCCGTGGCAGGCGACCCTGGCCGAAGATGTCGGCGAACTCGCTGCGGTAGTCGCCGGTGAAAAAGACGTTGTGGCGATCGAGTGCCAGGCCCTCGGCCTGCGTGTGCATCGACCAGGTGACCGCCGAGAGCGAGCGCGGACCCACGCGTGGGACCGCGGCGCGCGCGCTATCGCCCAACAGACCCGCATGCAGCGCCGCGACATCGCCGTTGAACACCACGCGCTGCGCGCCCAGGCGCTCGCCACCCGCCAGGTGCACGCCGCTCACGCGCCCGCCTTGCAGCTCGATGCGCTCGCAGGCCGTGCCGTAGCGGAAGGTGACGCCCTGCGCGATCGCCAGGCGCTCGAGCATGCGCGCCAGCGCGTGCATGCCGCCCTCGACCGCCCACACGCCGTCCATCTCGACCTGCGCGATCAGCATCAGCGTGGCCGGCGCCTCCCAGGGAGAGGAGCCGCAGTACGTGGCATAGCGGCCAAACAGCTGGCGAAGGCGCGGGTCGGTGAAATGGCGGCCCAGGCTGTCCCACAGGCTGCGCATGGGGCCCAGGCGCGAGAGCACGGACAGCCCGCGCAGGCCCAGGTCGCCGATCATGCGACCCATCGTGGGCGAGGTGGAGCGGATGAAGGGACCTTCCAACGTGGCATAGACCTCGCGGGCCTGCGCGCAGAAGGCCGCGAAGCGGCGGGCCTCGGCGGGGCCGGCAAAGCGTGCCACCGCGTCCTGTGAAGCGCGGGGATCGGCCAGCAGGTCCAGCGATGCGACGTCACCCTGCCCGATAGCGGGGTCCCAGTGGTGGCGCGCCAGCACCGACAGCGGCGTGATGCGCACTTCATCTTCGAGCCGGGTGCCCACCGAGGCCAGCACCTCGTCGAAGATCCAGCGCAGGGTGAAGACGGTGGGACCGCTGTCGATGCCCGCGCCGTTCACCTGCAGCTGGCGGATCTTGCCGCCCGGGGCGGGCGCGGCCTCGACCACCGTCACGGGCAGGCCGCGCGCGGCCAGTTGCAAGGCGCTGACCAGGCCGGCCATGCCCGCGCCGATCACGACAACGCCCGGGTCAGCCATGGGCCGCTCCCCAAGAAGCCGTGCCGCCCGCATGCAGCGTTTTCCAGTTGCCGCTGCTTTGCAGCAGCTTCATGCGCACGAACATCGATTCCGTGAAGTAGTCCTGCCGGATCGCGGCCTGTGCCGCCGCGCCATGCGCGCCACCGCGCGCGTAGGCGGTCATGGCCTGCACATTGCGCCACAGACTGAAGGTGCACTGGCGCAACACCGGCGCCTCGCCCAGGCCAACGGCCAGGTCGCAGCCCTGCGCCTGGGCCATCGCCTCCTGCGAGGCGGGCGCATGGCGCCAGAACGCGGCGACCTTGCTGGGACGGATGCTGGCGCGCGTGAGGGCAGCGATCGGCGCATCCGCATGATCCGTGAGATCCGCCGTGGCCGCATCGTCGGCGTGCGCACCCAGCGACTCCTTGGCGCTGGGCCCCCAGGACTGGCCATCCCATTGCCCGCGCGAGGAGGTGACAGCCAGCAGGCCGGTCCAGCTTTCGCGCGCGCGCTCGCGCGCGGCCTGCACCAGCGGGCCCTCGAGAAAGGCAGTCGCATCGGCCACGGTGTTCAACAGGCACACCAGGCCCTGGTGGCTCGTGCTGGGGCGCAGGCTGAAGCCGCCGTCGTGGCCGCTGCCCATGACCTTGGTGAATTGCATGCCCGGTACGCCGCGAAAGGCCGCGGCCCCGCGCGCCAGACGGGCCCAGCCCCAGGCCTGATGCGGGCGCAGGTAGTCCACCAGCACCACGGCCACCACGCCGGTGAGAGCAGTGGTGGCCGTCGGGGGGCTGTCCATGGCGCAGCCTCTGGGGCGAACGACGCGCTTACTTCGCGGCGGTCTTCGTGGCGGGGGCCGAGGCACCGGCCTTGGCCGGACCGGCCGTCAACTTCGCCGCCAGCTCAGGGTAGTCCTTGAGCATGGACTGGCCATTGAGCGGCTTGTAGGCGCCCTGGTGGCAGGTCGCGCAGTTGGCCTTGGCCACGTCGCCCAGTTCGCCCTTGCGGTGCGCAGGGAAGACGGGGGTGAGCGGTTCCATATAGGCCACGTTCATGTCACGCACCATGCGGATACCGTGCCACGCGGTCACGCGCTGCGGCGGACCGCCTTCCCACTTGGCGAAGTTCTGCGTGTTGTGGCAGTAGGTGCAGTTCACGCCCAGTCCGGTAGACATGTGGGTCATGAGGCCGTAGGTCCATTCAGCCTGCTTGATCGACGCGCGGTTGCCTGTGGGCAGCGCGGTGTTGCCGTTCACGCGAATCGGCTTGTCCTGCAGGAAGAAGGGGGTGAACGGATCGTTGGGCAGCGAGGACAGATTCACCACCGGCAGCGGCTCGTTCTGACCGGCACGGTCGCCGATGAAGTCGGCGCCACGCGGCGCAGCGTCGGCCTTGAACCAGATGTTGGACGGCACCGGCTGGCCGCGGTGACAGGTCCAGCAGGTCACGCCGGTGTCCGCCACGTGGGTCTTCCAGTTCTCGTTGATGTTCTGGGTCATCTCCAGCATGCGCCGGGCAACCACCTTGGTGTACTTGCTGTCCTCGGCGAAGTTGGCGACGTTGTGGCAGTAGCCGCAGCCTTCTTCGGGCGAGACCCAGGCGGTCATGGAGGTCATGAGGCGCACGAACTGCGCGCTGCTCAGGTTACCCAGCACCTGTACGTTCTTGTAGACGTCCTTCGACTTGGGGCCATCGGCGGGCAGCGGCGGCAGGCCCACCGGCAGCGTGTTGTCCTCGACGCTCTTTTCCACGGCGCGCGGGTTGTACACCTGCACCATGCCCGTTCCGCGGAAGCCGTGCTGCACGGACTCCATGGGCGGGCGCTCGCAAGCGGCCAGCAGGAACAGGGACGACAGGGCGAGCAGGCGCGCGCCATGGCGCATCAGGGTGTGCAGTTGGATCATGGCTTGACTCCCGGGAGCGTCAGCGCGGGGTCGGTGACCGCGGGGAAGACGGAGGGATACGCCGGGGCGACGCCATGCTTGACGGCCCAGAGGTACCAGTTGTCGACGACGGTGCCGGTCAGCAGGATGCCGATGCCGCCGGTGAGGGGACACAGCACCGCGAACCACCAGGCCCAGCGGTGAATGGATTCCATCGTGGCGTTAAAGCCCATGGTCCAACGCCAGAACAGGGCGGCGCGCTCGGAGGCAGTGCCGCGGTCCACGATCTGCTCGATCTCGCGCTCGCCGCCGTAGCGACCCACCGCCAGGATGGTGGCGCCGTGCATGGCGAACAGCAGCACCGAGCCATACAGGAACACGATCGAGAGCGCGTGGAAGGGGTTGTAGAACAGGTTGCCGTATCGCAGCGAGAAGGCCGCCGTCCAATCCAGGTGACTGAAGATGCCGTAGGGCACAGCTTCGCCCCACGATCCCATCAGGATGGGGCGGAACAGACCCAGCACCAGGAACAGCCAGATGGCTGCGGCAAACGCCCAGGGCACATGCGTGCCCATGCCCAGTTCGCGGGCACGGCGATAGGTACGGGCCCACCACAGCAAAACGGACGCCAGCAAGAAGGCGCTCGAGAGCAGCCACCAGCCGCCCTGGTTCATCGGCGGAATCGACAGGCCATAGCCCGGCGCCGGCGGATCCAGCGAGAGCCAGAACAACTGACGCACGAACTGGATCGGGTTCCAGTTCACTTGCGCCAGCATGTTGAAGCCGACGATGTTGAACCACAGCATCCCGAGCATCAGCGAGGCCACGCCCAGACCGCCCAGGTAGATCGGGCCAATCTGCGCGTTACCGAGCTTGCCCGCCCAATAGAGCAGGAAAGGCTGGCCCGTACGCGGGCTGTTGCCCTGTCCGAGTTCGACGCCGTGGTGAACCGGCCCAGTGGCCGTCACGGTGGTGAAGAGGTTTTGATAGTCCGCCATAAATACTCCGCGCGGTTACTTGAGGGGCCACTGAGACCAGATCGGCAGGTTCAGCCACCAGCCCCACCACTCGGGCCAGCCACGGCTCCAGAAGGGGCCGCTGATCACGATGCACAACGCGCTGAAAAGAACGGCGGCCAGCGCCAGGAACAGGCCCAGGCGGTGGATACCCAGGGTGCCTACCGAGTAGCCGATGATGTCGCGGAAGAATGTGTCTTCATGTTCCGGCGTGCGCACCGTGTGGCCCGGAGCCGGGTTGGTGGCCGACAGCACCAGCGCGCCGTGCAGCGAGAGGGCCAGCGTGGTGGTGAAGAAGAAGGTCACGGCCAGCATGTGGGCCGGGTTGTAGTGAAAGTGCAGGTACTGATAGCCGACGTTGGACACCCAGTCCAGGTGGCTGAAGATGCCGTAGGGGAAGCCATGGCCCCAGGCGCCCATGAGGACCGGGCGCACGACCACCAGGGTCACATAGGCCAGGATGGCGACGCTGAACGCCGCGGGCACGTGATAGCCCATGCCGAGCTTTCGGCAGATCTCCACTTCGCGCATCGCCCAGGAGCCGAAGGCGCCGATCGCGCACACGGTAATGAGCTGCCAGAGGCCGCCTTCCATGAGCGGCGCGAAACGCAGGCCGTAGGACAGGTCGGGAGGCGCGATGTTGATCTGCCAGAGGTTCCAGGTCGGACCCTGCGATGCACCCCAGAGGATCAACGCGGTGCCGAGGAACGCAAAGAAGATGGTGGTGACGCCGAAGAAACCAACGTAGAACGGGCCCATCCAGAAGTCGAACAGGTCGCCGCCCAGCAGGGTGCCGCCGCGGACTCGGTATTTCTTTTCAAAATTGAGCATGGCCATGGGCGCTCTCCTGCCTCAAATTGCTTGTGATTCGTCGTGAGTGGGAGCCGCGTGAGGCGCTGCGCTGGAACACCACGTCCAGAGGCAGCGCCCGCGGACTGTCACGCGTTCAGGACTTGGGCGTGGCGGCCGGCAGCGGAGCGTTTTGCGCCGATGCTGCAGCCGGCTTTTTCGCGCCGTCGAGCCAGTTGAACTTGTTGGTGCTCAGCAGGATGAGGTGAATCATCGCGGCCAAGCCAAACAGGAAAATGCCCTGTACGACCATCGCACGCAGCGGGTCGTAGAGTCGCCAGATTCTCCACATGGTTTTTTCTCCTAGGAAATGTTGGACATGAAGGTGTAGACCGCTGCCTTGGCCCCGGACACCACGTTGCTCATGTTCTCGGCGCCCGGCAGCCAGCCTTTCCAGTGCACGCCGACCAATTGGCCTAGCAATGCCACCGCGATCAGCACGAGGAAGCAAGGAACGAAGATCAGGAAGAACGTCAGCTTGTCATCCCGCAGGGGATGCTTGCGCGCGTCGTAAGAGGTATCGGACATGGGTCGTTTCCTTCGGGGTGAAGTGGGGAGATCCCGACTCAGTTGAACCAGGGCCGCCACGCCCAGACCAGGACGTGTGCGAGAACGGCGACTGCCGTAAAGCCCACGAGGCCCTGCATCCAGTAGTGATGGAACTCCTGAGCTTCCTCGTCGGTCAGGCCGGAAATCGAATTCCGAGTAGACATACGCTGCTCCTTCATAAAAAGGCCTGTAGGCCATCGCTGCGCCCAACCCGCGCAACCTGGGTGGCCGTGGCGGGATGCCACGACATTCGTTGAATCTGTTTGCCTGCGTTCGTCATACGACCGCTCCAATGCCGAGGCCGCGGCTGGCGCGCTCCACATGGGCCGCCTCCACCCGCGCGTCGCCGGCGTCGCGTGCCGCGCGTTCGGCCTCGTCGCGCAGGCGCTTGGCCGCCGAGATCTGCACCAGTACCGGCTGCCCCGCCACCAGGCGATGCAGCAGGGCCTGGGCCCGTTCGTCCCAAGGCGTGTCGGGTGTGCCGCTGACACCGCGCGCGGGCGTGGCATCGACCTTGTCCATCTCGGTGGACAGGGGCAGGATGTGAAAGAGCGCGTCAAAGAGCGCGTTGCACACTTCCTGCACGAGGTAGCTGGCACCGCTGTAGCCCATGAAAGGCGTGCCGGTGTGACGGCGGATGATGGCGCCCGGAAAAGATGCAGGAATGAAGGCGGCGCGCATCACGCCCGCGCCGCCACCGGCTTCCGCCAGGTACATGCGCTCGTTGTAGCTGCCGAACATGATGAGCGGCGTCTTGGTCTTCACCAGCTCGCGCACCTGCGCGTTGTCGGTCTTGGCACCCGGCATACGCGCCACATGGAAGCGACAGGGCAGGCCCAGCTCGTCCTCCAGGAAGTTGCGCACGCCACGGGTGTAGGTTTCATTGGCCACGATCGCGAAGCTCGCGGTGGCAAAGAAGTCCTGCGTGACGGAACGCCACAGGTCCCACACCGGCTTCAAGGTGGTGTGACGCTCACGCTCGATGAAGGGCTCGGGATCCAGCCCCAGCAGTTCGCCGAGCTTACGCAGAAAGCGGGTGGTGTTGTGCAGACCGATCGGCGCTTGCAGGTAGGGTCGGTCCAGTGCCTCACACAGCATGCGGCCAAACTCGCGGTACATGCAGATGTTCACGTCGGCTTCGACCAGCTGCGAGACTTCGGCCAGGTGACTGCCCAGAGGGAACACCATGTTGATGTCGGCGCCGATGCCCTGCACCATGCGGCGAATCTCGGCCAGGTCACTGGCACTGTTGAAGGTGCCATAGCAGGGGCCAATGATGTTCACGCGGGGCTTGTCGCCCTCCTTGCGCACGCGCTCCGGCACTTTCTTCATGCCGTACTCGGTCCACAGCCAGTACATGGCGCGGTTGGCGCACTGCCACTGGTCTTCGTCGATGGTGCGGGGCAAGAACCGCATCAGGTTCGTACCCTCGGGCGTGACACCGCCGCCGATCATCTCGGCGATCGAGCCGGTTACCACCACCGCGGGCAGGTCAGGGTCGAGCACCGCATGCGCGCGCTTCATCGCGCCTTCGGTGCCTTCGCGACCCAGTTGTTCTTCGGCCAGGCCGGTCACGACGATGGGCAGTTCGTGCGGCGGCAAGGCGTCGGTGTAATGCAGCACCGAGGTCACCGGCAGGTTCTCGCAGCCGACCGGGCCGTCGATGATCACCTGCAGGCCCTTGACCGCCGTGAACACGTACACGGAGCCCCAGTAGCCGCCGGCGCGATCGTGGTCTAGCACCAGCATCAGCCCATCTCCTCGGCCTTGCGGGCCTTGGCCTGGCGGGCGAGCTTGCGCTCGTACTGCTCGCGGAACTCCGGCCGGTCGCGCGGCGTTTCTTCCCAGACACCCGTGCTGTGGCCGCTGCCCACACCCTCGAAGAAATCGCGCATCGCGTCGAAGCGCGGCTTGCCCTGCATCGCGGTGTTGACCACCTGGGCGAGCGAACCCGCGCCCGCCGGGCCCATCAACGGGCGCGCGGAAATCAGGTTCGTGAAGTAAAGCGCCGGCGTGCCCAACTCCTTCGCCTTCTGCACGACGGGCGTGGTGCCGATCGCGAGGTCCGG
>JBEEIS010000007.1:0-22318 GCA_041169755.1 Pseudomonadota bacterium
AGGTGGCCGACGCCTGCGTGGCCCTGATCAAGAACCCCAAGCTGTCGGACGACGAACTCTTCACGCTCGTTCCCGGCCCCGATTACCCGGGTGGCGGCCAGATCATCAGCGCCCCCTCCGAGATCGCCGAGGCCTACCGCACCGGCCGGGGCACGCTCAAGGTGCGCGCTCGCTGGAAGATCGAGGACCTGGCGCGTGGCCAGTGGCAGCTGGTGGTCAACGAGCTGCCCCCGGGTGTGAGCAGCCAGCGTGTGCTCGAAGAAATCGAGGAACTCACCAATCCCAAGGTCAAGGCCGGCAAGAAGGCGCTGTCGCAGGACCAGCTGCAGTTGAAGCAGACCGTGCTGTCGGTGCTCGACGCGGTGCGCGACGAGTCCAGCAAGGACGCCGCGGTGCGCCTGGTGTTCGAGCCCAAGACCAGCCGCATCGAACAGGCCGAATTGATCCAGGCGCTGTTGGCGCACACCAGCCTGGAGACCTCGGCGCCGATCAACCTCACTCTGGTGGGTCTGGATGGCCGGCCGGTCCAGAAGTCGCTGCGCCAGATGCTGGACGAGTGGATCGCCTTCCGCCAGCGCACGGTCGAACGCCGCTCGCGTCACCGCCTGGACAAGGTGCTCGATCGCATCCATATCCTCGAGGGCCGGCAGCTGGTGCTGCTCAACATCGACGAGGTGATCGCCATCATCCGGGGCAGCGACGAACCCAAGGCGGCCCTGATCGCGCGCTTCACCTTGAGCGAGCGGCAGGCCGAGGACATCCTCGAAATCCGCCTGCGACAGCTGGCGCGCCTGGAGGCAATCAAGATCGAGCAGGAACTCGCGACCCTGCGCGAGGAGCAAAAGAAGCTCGAGGAGATCCTCGAAAGCCCCGCCGCCCTGCGCCGCCTGATGGTCAAGGAGATCGAGGCCGACGCCAAGCAATTTGCCGACGCGCGGCGCACCCTGATCCAGGCCGAGAAGAAGGCCGTGGCCGAAGTGAAGATCATCGACGAGCCGGTCACGGTCATCGTCTCGCAAAAGGGCTGGGTGCGCGCGCGCCAGGGCCACGGCCACGAGGCGGCGAGCTTCGCCTTCAAGGCGGGCGACGGCCTCTATGGCACCTTCGAATGCCGCACGGTGGACACCCTGCTGGCCTTTGGCTCCAATGGGCGCATCTACTCGGTGGCGATCGCGTTGCTGCCCGGGGCGCGGGGTGACGGACAGCCGGTCACCAGCTTCCTGGACCTCGAGCCGGGGACGCAACTGGTGCATTACTTTGCGGGTGCTGCGGCCAGCATGCTGCTGATGTCCAACAGTGCAGGCTACGGCTTCCTGGCCAGCGTCGAGGACATGACCTCGCGCCAGCGCGGGGGCAAGGCCTTCGTTACCTGCGCCGCAGACGAGACCCTGTGCCGTCCATCGCCCGCGCGGGTGGCACCGGGTGCCCCGGCCACGCATGTGGCTTGCGCCTCGGCCGGCGGCCGCATCCTCACCTTCGAGATCGCGGAGCTCAAGCATCAGCCCAAGGGTGGACGCGGCCTGATGCTGCTGGACCTCGAAGCCAAGGACACGCTTGCCGGCGCCGCGGCCTATGTGCGCAGCGTCAAGATCAGCGGCGTGGGCCGTGGCGGCAAGGACCGCGAAGAGACGCTGGAGATTCGTTCGCTCAATAACGCCCGGGGTGCCCGCGGGCGCAAGGGCAAGGCCGCCGACCTGGGCTTCAAGCCCACGGGGGTCGAGCGGGTCGAATAAGCGCCGCGCTCAGTCGACTTCGGCGATCAGCTCGATCTCCACGCAGGCGCCCATCGGAATCTGGGCCACGCCGAAGGCACTGCGGGCGTGCGCACCGCGCTCGCCGAACACCTGTGCCAGCAGCTCGCTGCAGCCATTGGTGACCAGATGCTGCTCGGTGAAGGTGGACGTGGAGTTGACCAGGCTCATGACCTTGACGATGCGGCGCACTTTCTCCAGGTCGCCGATGGCGGCCTGCAGCGTGCCCAGAAGGTCGATGGCGATCGCACGCGCTGCGGCCTGGCCCTGCGCGGTGTCCGTGTCCTTGCCCAGTTGGCCGACCCAGGGCTTGCCGTCCCGGCGGGCGATATGGCCACTGAGGAACACCAGGTTGCCGGTGCGCACGAAGGGCACATAGGCGGCGGCTGGCGTAGCCACCGGGGGCAGGGTGATGTTCAGTTCTTTGAGTTTTTCAGCGATGGACATGCAGGGCCTCGAGCAGTTGGAGGCTCAGATTGTAGGAGGCCGCTACAACGGGCCGCCTGCGCTCATCGCCCCGGGCCGCCCTGCACGCGGGTCGTGGGCACGGTCGCAGGAGAGATCGGAGGTGAGGTCGTCGGGGCAGGGTCCCCGGGCCGGTCGAAGCTCAAGGCATAGACCAGGTCCACCCCCGTGCGGTCACCGGCCTGCGCGCGCAGCGAGAGGCGGGTGGTCAGGTCGTAGAACACGTACAGCGTGCCCAGCGCGCCTGAGAGGCTGCGCTCGTACGCCGCGTAGAGTCTGCGACTCAGGCGCTTGCCCAAGGTCAGTGCGGCGCCTTGTTCACCCTCGCGCCGCAGCGTGAAGGTATCCAGCCCGAAGGCCCCGGCCAGGCCACCCGTGCCGAGGCCGGCGCGCCGTGCCAGCAGCGACAGCGCAGCCTGCTCCAGCAGGACGGTCTCGCCGCTACCGGCGGCCGTGCTCCGTCCCAGGACCAGCCAGGACAGCTTTTCGGCTTCGGTGGCGGGTGCCTGCGACCACAGTCGCAGGACCGGGGCCTGCGCGCGGCCTGTGATCTGCACGCCCACCGGCTGCGCCAGGTCTGAACGCACGGCGATCACGTCCAGCGCCGGATCGTCATGCGGGCCGGTGAAGCGCAGTACGCCGCGCCGCAGGTCCAGGCGCTGACCGTAGGCGGTGTAGCGTCCATTCACCGCCTGCACCGTACCGACCAGACGCGGCTGCGCGAAGGAGTCGCCCGTGACGCGCACCTGGCCCTGCACGCCCGTGTCCACACCGCGGCCGCGAACGCGCAAGTCCCGGCCCAGGTCCACACTCAGATCCAGCTCGATCGCACGCCGTACTGCCGTGGTTTCACGCACCCATGGCGAGGCTGTTCCCGAGGGAAGGGAATAGACGCTGACGTCGTCGCCCAGGCGCGGTGCAGGCGTGTCGGGGACGCCGATGCGCGCCCGGTCCACGCGCAGGTTCCCCTGCACCGCAAGGCGGGCAGGCGTGATCGACGCCGACACGTCGCCCGAAAGCGTGACCTGCCGGTCGCGGCGCACGCTGGCCTGCAGCTGGTCGAGCCGCGCATCGATGCGGGCATGCACGCCCCCAGGCTGGCCGGCGTCTGCGTCGACCCAGCGAGCCTGGCCAGTCGCGCGCAGGGTGCCGGCGGTCCCCTGGCGTTCGCCGGGCGTGTGCCACACCCACTCGTCGATGACCAGGTGCGGGTGATCCCACCGCGCCCGCAAGTGTCCCCTTTCAAGCGCGATGCCGTCGACCACCGAGCGCAGTGCCACGTCGTCGGCGCGCAGCGGACCGGTGAGGCTCGGCGCGCCGCGCGTGCCGCCGAGGGTGAGGTCGGCTGCCAGCGAGCCGCGCAGGCGCCACCCTGGCGGGGCCAGGACCGACCAGGCCGCGATGCGGGGCAGCCGCGCCTGCAGGCGGCCCGAGATCGGGGCTTGCGCGGGCCAATGCCAGCCTACCCGCCCGCCGCGCGTCAGGCGGGTGGAGAGCTCACCCTCGAGCGTGCCCGCGCGCTCGCTGTCCCATCGCAAGGCCAGGCGCACGGCCTCGGCATCGCTGTTCAGCGTAAGACTGGCTTCGCGGACGCCGGCGGCCACGCGCACGGGTGTGCCCTCCGGTGTCTCGGCCAGCAGGGTGACATCGCCCCGCAAGCGTGCGAGGCGCGCCTGGATGCGTAGGGTGTGGGCCAGGTGGAGGTCCCACTGGGCGTCGAACACCATGTCATGGCCCGCAGGCGCTGGACTGGCAAGCGGCCACCAGGCCAGGGGCAGGCCCTGGATGCGCCCCGCGCAATGCAGTTCGCCTCGACCCCAGCGGGCCGGACTCCAGGTCACCACGGCCGGCGGCGATCCACGGGCTGTAGGTGCGCTGAGCCAGGCCTGGCCGGCGTCCAGTGTCCAGGGTGCCCGGTCTTGTGCGCGTGCCGCGCGCCCGGCGCGCAGGCCCACTGGCGCCTGCAGCTCCAGGCGCCAGGCGCCAACCTGGGACTGCGGCAGGACCAGATGCGCCTGGTGGATGCGACCCTGCCAGGGTGCGTGTGCGTCGGCCCCGTGTTGGGCTTCACCCGCCAGCGCGAAGTCCAGAATCCGGCCGCCCAGCTGGACCTGGCCTCGTGCATGTCCCTGCACGGAGAGCTGACCCGACTGCCAGCGGCCCTGCGCGCGCAGATCCCCGAGGGCCAGTGCGGGCCCGGAGGCCTGCGTGTCGCGCGCGGCGGTTCGCGCCGTTGGCGCCACAGGCTGGGCCTGCAGCGCGAGCTCGAAGCCGACGAGGCCGGCGCGCGCTTGCGCTTGCAGTCGACCCTGGAAGGCCTGCGGCGCCCGGACCGTACCGGCCCGCCATGCGCTGTGCAGGGCGTGGGCCTGCACGCGGACCATGTGCAAGTCCAGGTGCCCGCTGCGGTCCGCCTGCCAGTGGCCCTGGCCTGTGATGTGCCCGTTGTGGACTGCGTCTCCCAGCTGCGCGTGCAAGCGGCGCATGCGCGCCACGCCGTCGCGCCATTCGCCTTCGCCCTGTACACGTGTGAAAGGCAGGGCATGGAGGTCCCAGGGACCCGGCCGGCCGTTGCGCAGGTCCGCGTGCAGTTGCCAGCCGTCGTCGCGCTGCGGCGCCAGGCGCACCTGGCCCTGCAGGTCGGTGCGTGGACCTTGCGGCCAGAGTGCGGCCAGATCCACCCGTTGCAGCTGCAGTTGCGCCTCCTGCACGAAGGGCGCCCGTCCCGGCGTGATGCGTGCCTGCAGGTGGCCTGCAGGCGTGTCGGCGCGGGCCGCAGCACCGCGGCGCGCAGCGGCGCCGGCGCGCAGGTCCGCTTGCAGCACGAGGTCCTCGAGTGTGCCGCTCGCTCGGGCGTTGAATGTCAGGCGCAGCACTGGGGCGGTCTTGGCGGTGACGACCTGCACGAGACCGCGCAGCGTGGCGTCGATGGCCCATGGCGCGCGCGCACCCAGATTCACTTGGCCGTGGTAGCGGCCGCTGGCGATGCTGGCATCCAGAAGCGTGAGCTGGTGTCCGCCCGCAGCCGGGTCGTAGCGGTAGGCCGCGGCGAGGTGACCCGCGTGGAAAGGCATCGCGCCTGTCCATTCCAGTCGGTCCAGGGCCAGGTGGTCTGCACGCACACTCAGAGAATGAGAGAGCGCGTCCGGCAGGGTCGTGGTGGGCGCGCGCTGCGGTACGCGGTCCGGACCGGGCACGCGCTGTATCCGCAGGCTGACCGCACGCAGGCCGGTGATGCGCAATTGCCTGTCCAGCAGGGCCCATGGGTCCCAGGCCAGAGCAACCTCTCGCAGGTCCAGATGCAGGTCGCCCGCTTGCGCCTGCACGCGCTGCGCCTTCAGGCCGGTGCGCAGTGATCCGGACAGACCGTCGGCTTGCATGCCGCGTGGCGCGGCGTAGTGCCGCCAGGCCCAGTCCAGCGATGCCTGCGTGCCGCTCCAGGCCCACAGGCCGGCCAACACCGAGGCGCCCACCACGCCCACCGACACCAGCGCGTAGCGCAGCGCGCGAAGCATCGCTCGCAGGGCGGTCCATCCGGCCCGGCGGGTGTTCAAAACGTCACTCCCACGTTCAGATGCAGGCGCAGTCGGCGCGTGCGCAGGCCATAGGCGAGGTCGGCCTGCAGCGGACCCACCGGACTGGCCAAGCGCAGCCCCGTGCCCACGCCTAGCGCAGGCCGGTGGCTGCTGCCGCGATCGGCGACCAGTCCAGCGTCTGCAAAGAGCGTGTGTTCCCAGGCCGACCCGGTGCCATCCCCACGCAGGGGCCGTTGCCACTCGAGGCTGCCCACTGCGAGATAGCGGCCGGCGACCGGCGGCGCGCCAGGGCGCTGCACGCCGATGTCGCGAAAGCCGTAGCCGCGTACCGAGGTGTCGCCCCCGGTCCGAAACAGCTGCGTGGACGGCACGCGCGTGCCCGAGGCCGAGAGCACGAGCCCGCCCTCGCCCCGCAGTTGCAGGCGTCCCCGTGGCAGGGGCAGCAGTCGCAGGCCGCGAATCACCGTCCGCTGGAAGAGGCCGCGTTGGCCGCCCAGGGTCAGGCCCAGTCCCGCCTCCAGGCCCAGTCCGTAGCCGCGCTCGGGGCGCGACGGCCGATCGAAGTGGCGGCCGGTCCACAGGTAATTCGCGGTGAGGGCCGAGCCGTCGCCCGTGTCAGCCGGCGCCAGGCCGGTGGCGTCCTGTACCCGTGCGCGATCGAGCTGGAGGTAGCCATGCCGACTGATCGGTTCGTCGTCCAGCAGGCGACCGATGCGCAGTCGCCGCGCCTGCGTGACCTGCGCCTCGTCGCGGATCCGCTCCGCGCCGGCCAGCACACCCCAGCGCCAGCCGCGCTCGTCGGGAAGCGCAGTCCATTCGGTCTGTACCAGCGGTGCCTTGCGCTCAAGCTCCAGGCGCGAGTCCGCACGCCAGCCGATGCCGGGCATGCGGTTGTGGCGGTGTTCCAGCGAAGCGCGCAGACCGCGGTCGGTGCTCAGGCCCAGGCCCAGTGTCAGGCGCTGCAGGGGCGCTTCGCGCACGCTGACCTGCACCGGCGCGCCCTGTGGGTCGCTTTCGGGGTCGATGTGCAGGAAAGCCGACTCGAAGTAGCCGCTGCGGGTCAGACGCAGCTGTGCTTGCGTCAACGCTTCCTCGTCGTACTCGGCGCCAGGGGCGAGGCGGGTCAGGCGTGGCACCAGCACCGAGTCGTAGCGCTCGACGCCGAGCACCTGCAAGGGTCCCAGGTAAAAGGCGGGTCCCGAGTCGAACCGCAGGCCCAGGTCGGCCTGGCCGGTCTGCGCGTCGACCCGCGCGTGGCTGTGCGCGATGCGCCCGCGCAGGTAGCGGCGCGCCACCAGCACACGCAGAGACTGCGCCTTGGCGTCATCCCAGGCGGACTGGGTCCAGCGTTGTCCGGGCGGCAGGAGCCAGGACGAGCGCATGGCCTCGCGCCGCAGTCGTGCGCCGGCGTCGCTCGGATCGGCGATCGCGCCTTCGAAGGTCAGTTGTACCGCGCCCACCACCGTCGCCGCGCCCGGATCGGCCCAGAGCGTGATGTGTGCGGGGCGGCGGGCGGTGTCCAGCGTGATCCGCAGGCGTGGATTGAAGAAGCCGAGTGTGGCCAGCAGGCGCCGTGCATCCTGCGCGGCCAGCGCCATCAGGCGTTCGAGTTCGGCTTCGTCGAGGTCGGGGACCTCGCGGTAGCGGGCCAGCTCGAGGTGGCGCTTGAGGGTGGTTCCTGCGGGTTCGGGTGCGACGACGGACAAGGTGAACGAGGGCAGGGCCTGTCCCGCGCCCCACCCCGGCATCGCCAGGGCGGCGGCGATCAGCAGGACCCGTGTCATCTCGAACGGGAACGCACGCATCGCGGGCAGCTTCACCCAAGCCTGGACGGTATGGCGTAGGACGGGCGCGATACCCGCCAGGCCGCATGGGCTCGCGCACGCTTACCCGTGCACGTTTAACCGTGCACGCGTGTCACCTGCATCTGGTGGCTGAACGTGACATGCGCCTTCTCGACCCAGCCTTCGACCGGCGCCGCGCCGGCGGGCTCGGGGGTGCAGGCCAGGGGGATGTGCCCCTCGCTGGCTACGAGCCCCGAGGTCGGGTCCAGCCCCAGCCAGCCCGCACCGGGCAGGTAGATCTCGCACCAGGCATGCAGGTCGGTGGCCCCGTCGCCTTCTTCTTCGGCCGCGTCCAGTGCCGGCGTGCCGGCGCCGAACTGGACCAGATAGCCCGAGACGAAGCGGGCCGCCAGGCCCAGGTGACGCAGCAGCTGGACCAGGAGCCAGCTGGTGTCGCGGCAGGAGCCATTGCCTCGGGCCAGCGTGTCCTCCGGCGACTGCACGCCCGGCTCGGGTCGGCGCAGGTACTCCACGTCCGCGCGCAGACGGCGGTTCAGGTCGACGAGGAAGGCGACGCTGGGCTGGGGGCTGCGGTCGATGCGATCGAGGTAGGCCTGCAGCCGTGGGCCCGCCGGCTCGGCCACCCGGTACGGCGCGAGCGCTGCGGCCAGCGCCGGCTCGTAGTGGAACGGGAAGTGGGCGGCGTCCGGCTCGAGGAAGAACGCGAAGGGATTGAAGGGCGTCAGCTCGACGACCAGATCCACCGTGAGCCGCAGCTCCAGCGTGCGTTCGGGAAACAGCAGCCGCGCCTGGTAATTGGCATAGGGGTCCTGGTGCCAGTGGACGTGAGCGCTGGCGGGTTCGACTGAGAGGGCGTAGGACAGGATGCGGCTGCGCCCGTGTGGCGCTGGCCGCAGGCGCACGAGCTGGGGCCCGAGCTGCACCGGTCGGTCGTAGCGGTAATGGGTGATGTGGCGCAGGGCGGCTTGAGGGGGCATGGAAACAAGGCGGCAAGAACCGATCCGGCTTGCATCCTAGTCTGCCTGGGCCGGGGGGCGCGTGCGGCGAGCCAATACCGCCTCCAGGGCCCCGGCCTCGACCGGCTTGGTCAGGTGGTGATCGAACCCGGCTTCGGCGCTGCGCCGCTGGTCGCCCTCGGTGCCCCAACCTGTCACGGCGACCAGCATCAAGCCCTCCAGCGTGGGGTCGGCGCGAAAGCGCTGCGCCACTTCGTAGCCGCTCAGGCCCGGCAGGCCGATGTCCAGAAGCGCTACATCCGGGCGCCAGCCGGCGACCACAGCCAGGGCCTGCAGACCGTCATGCACGGTACGTACCTCATGCCCGAGCAGGCCCAGCATCAGGGCCAGGCTCTCGGCGCCGTCGACGTTGTCGTCGCACACCAGCACCCGGCAGGGCGGCGCCGGCGCGGCTTGCCGGGCGGCCGCTGGCGCCGGCATGCCGGGCGGGGCGGCTTGCGGCAGCCATACCGTGAAACGACTGCCCTGGCTGGGCCCTTCACTCTCGGCGCGGATATCGCCGCCGTGCAGTTCGACCAGCTTTTTGACCAGGGACAGCCCGATGCCCAGCCCGCCCTGGGCGCGCTCCAGGGTGCGATCCATCTGTGCGAAGAGGTCGAACACGCGCGGTAGCATCTCGGCGCAGATGCCGGTGCCGTTGTCGGCGACCTGGATGACCACGCGCCCGTCCTGCGCCCGCGTGCAGACCTCGATGCGGCCGCCGGCGGGCGTGTACTTGGCTGCGTTGTTCAGGAGATTGCTCACGACCTGGGCCAGACGGGTGAGATCGCCCTCGACCCACAGGGGCTCGGCGGGCTGCTGCAGCACCAGGCGGTGGCCGTTGGCTTCGATGGCGGGGCGACTGCTTTCGAGGGCGTGGTCCAGGACCGACTGCAGCGTGATGCGCGCCAGGCGCAGGTCCACCTTGCCGCGGCTGATACGCGAAACGTCCAGCAGGTCGTCCACCAGACGCACCATGTGGGCCAGCTGGCGCTCCATCATGTCCCGTGCGCGCGCGGCCGGGCCGACCAACTGACCACTGCGCCGCAGGATTTCCAGGCCATTGCGAATCGGGGCCAGGGGGTTGCGCAGCTCGTGGGCCAGCGTGGCCAGGAATTCATCCTTGCGGTGGTCGGCCTCGCGCAGCGACGCGTACAGGCGGGCATTCTCCAGTCCGGTGGAGGCAATGGCGGCCAGCTGCACCAGCACTGCCTTGTCCTCGTCGGTGAAGTCGCCCTGCGTGCTGCCGGTCAGTTGCACCAGGCCCAGCTGCTGGCCGTTCTTGCCGGTGAGCGGCGCGGTCAGCAGCGTCCCGCGTGCGGGGGGCTCGGGGGGAAAGGCCTCGTCGGCCTGTGCGACGGCCTGCAGGGTGCGCGCGCCCGGGCCGTCCAAGGTGAGGCGGGTGACCGCGCGGCGCGCGCCGATGATCTCGCGCGCCTGCTGCGTCAGGACTTGCGCGATTTCGTCAGCCGACAGGCTGGCATGCACCAGGCGCGAGGCCTGGGCCATGCGGGCAAGCAGGCGGGCGTAGTGGCGCTCTTCTTCGAGCAGACGGCTGATGTCGTCTTCGGCGCGCTTTTGTTCGGTGTCGTCTTGCAGCACTCCCAGCACATGCTCGATCGCGCCCTCGGGGCCGAACTCGGGGACGAAGCGGCCCGAGAAGTGCCGCAGTCCTCCGGGGGACTGGAAGCTGAACTCCACCGTCTGGGCCTGGCCCTCGCGCAAGGCGACCTGGATTGCCTGTTCCCAGCAGGCGCAGAGGTCCTCGGGCAGGGCCAGTTCGCGTGGCGTGCGGCCGAGGAAGAACACGGGCGGATGCCCGGTCATGCGCTCGATGGCCGCGCTCACGAAGACGTGACGCAGCTGGCGGTCAAAGCGCGCCAGGATGTCTGGCGTGTTGTCGGCGAGCGTCTGCAGTTCGCGCTCGCGCGCCTGCAGCGCCGCCTGCGTCTGCTTGAGCGGCGTGACGTCGGTGGAGACACCGCAGACCGCGTAGGCGCGGCCGGCATCGTCCATCAGGGGGAACTTGCTGGACAGGTAGTGCACCGGCTGCCCGTTGCGGTAAGTGGTTTCCTCGGCCACGATCAGGCGGCCCGAGGCCAGGACCTGCTGGTCGTTGCGGCGCAAGGTGCGTGCCACTTCAGCGCCATAGACGTCCTCGTCGGTGGTGCCGACGGCCTGTTCCTCGGACAGGCCGATGCGTTCGCGCCAGGCGCGGTTGGTCAGGAAATAACGGCCCTGCAGGTCCTTGGCAAAGACCAGGGCACCCGCGCCGTCGATGATGGTCTGCGTGAGGCGTTGGGCCTCGCGCGTGCAGGCTTCGCTGCGTTGCAGGGCGTCGTCGCGCTCGCTCAGGTCACGCTCCATTGACCAGCGTACCCGGGCGTTGTCCACGGCTCGCGCCAGCACGAACGGGCTGAGCCAGTCCTCGCCGATGTAGTCCTGCGCCCCGGCCCGCAGCAGCACGGGACCCAGCTCACGCCCGTTGCCCGGGGTGATGACCACTACCGGACACAGCGTTCTGCCCTGCGGGCCGGCCAACCGGGCGAGAAGGCGCAGGGCGTCCATGTCGGCCAGCGGGCCCGCCAGCAGGATGCGCTCACCGGCAGTCGCCACCGCCTGCACCTTGCGCAGTGCGGTTTCACCCGAGTCGGCCTCGAGAAATTCGCAATGCCAGGACGAGGCGCTTTGCAGCAGTTCGGTCACCCACTGCCGGTCGGCAGGGCTGCTGCCGGCCAGGATGACCCGAAGGACATCGGCGGGCTTCATAGGGGGACGGGCCGGGCCGGTACGGCGCCGGCATGGCAAGAGACAAGGGAGGGCATAGCAGGCAAGGACTTTTGTAGTTCCTAAGTAGTATAGGAAGTCGGGTGCACCGGAGCGAGGGAATGGCGATGCCGCTGGGTTGGATGCTGGTAGGGCTGGTGGCGGGTACGGCGCTGCAGCTGCAGCAGGCCACGCTCTGGCCAGCCTCTGTCTATGCGGGCCTGGCACTGGGCGCGGGGCTGGCCTGCCTGCGGGTCAGGGGGCGTACTTGGGCGCTGGTGCTCGGGGCAGTCGCCTTTGCATGCACGGGGCTGCGGGCTGTCGCCTTCACACAGCAGGCGCTGCCGCCCGCGCTCGAAGGGCGTGACATCCTGGTGCGCGGTGTGGTGGCGGCGATGCCCCAGCGTGGTGAATTCGGACCACGCTTCGTCTTCGAGGTCGCCTCGTCACAGCCTGCGGGTGTGCCACCCCGGCTGCTCCTGACCTGGTTCGCTGGACCGCCTGTGCCGGGCGCGACGGGTCAGCCGCTGCGCACCAGCCCGGTGCTGCGGGCTGGCGAACATTGGCAGTTCGTGGTGCGCCTGAAGGCGCCGCATGGCCTGCGCAATCCCCACGGCCATGACCACGAGCTGTGGCTGTGGGAGCGCGGACTCCAGGCCACGGGCTACGTGCGCACAGGCCCGCGCGATGTGGTGCCGCAGCGCGTAGCGCAGGCCGATGGGTGGGTCCCTCTGGAGCGTGCCCGACAGTCGGTGCGAGACGCGCTCGTCGCGCGGGTGGCCGACCCGGGCGCAGCCGGCGTGCTCGCGGGACTGGCGGTGGGCGACCAGCAGGCGATCGAGCGCACCGATTGGGATGTGTTTCGTGCCACCGGCGTGGCGCACCTCATGAGTATCTCGGGCCTGCATGTGACGATGTTCGCGTGGCTGGCCGCGGCCGTCGTGGGCGTGGCCTGGCGCTGCAGCGCGCGCCTGTGCCTGGCGTGGCCGGCGCCCCACGCGGCAGCCGTGGGTGGCGTCCTGCTGGCGGCGTTGTATGCCGCGTTCAGTGGCGGTGGTTTACCGGCCCAGCGCACGGTCTGGATGCTCGTGACCGTCGCCGGGCTGCGCTTGACAGGTGTGCGCTGGCCCTGGCCGTACACCTGGGCCCTGGCGGGCGCGGCGGTGGTGGTGCTGGATCCCTGGGCCTTGCTGCAGGCCGGGTTCTGGCTCAGTTTCGTCGCGGTGGGGGTCCTGTTCGCCACTGACATGGGTACCGACGCCGATACGGGCCCCGTTCGTGCGCCCGGACTGACGGGCCGCCTGCGGTCCTTGCTGCGGGAGCAGGCCGTAATCACCGTGGCCCTGGCGCCGCTCACTTTGTGGTTGTTCGGGCAGGTGTCGGTGGTCGGCTTGATCGCCAACCTGCTTGCCATTCCCTGGGTCACCGGCGTGGTCACGCCGTTGGCATTAGCCGGTGTCCTGTGGCCGCCGCTGTGGCAGGCCGGCGCGTGGGCGGTGCAGGGGCTCACGCAGGTCCTGCAGCTGCTGGCGCTGGTGCCGGGGGGCGTGTGGTCGGTGGCAGCTGCACCGCCCTGGATGGCCCTGGCCGGTCTGGCGGGCGGCCTGCTGCTGGTGCTGCGCCTGCCCCCGGCGCTACGGGCGCTGGGCCTGCCCCTGCTGTGGCCGATGCTTGCGTGGCAGCCGCCGCGTCCGCCGCCTGGCCAGTTCGAGCTGGTGGCGGCCGACATCGGTCAGGGCAACGCGGTGATCGTGCGCACCGCGACGCACAGCCTGCTCTATGACACCGGCCCTCGCCATGGCAGCGAAAGCGACGCCGGCGACCGCGTGCTGGTGCCGCTGCTGCGGGCCCTGGGCGAGCGCCTGGACCGGGTGGTGGTGAGCCATCGCGACAGCGACCACATCGGCGGCGCCGCCTCGGTGCTGGCGCAGCATCCGCAGGCGGGGCTGATGTCCTCGATCGACCACGGCGACCCGCTCGCGGTACTGCATGCGCACACGCGCTGCCTGGCGGGTCAAAGCTGGACCTGGGATGGCGTGCGCTTTGACATCCTGCACCCGCCTGCCGCCGGGTATGCCGTGCGCGGGCAGCCCCCCAACGCGCTCAGTTGCGTGCTGCGCATCACCGGGGCGCAGGGCGGCGCCGGCGCGAGGCCTGCCACCGCCTTGCTGGTGGGGGACATCGAACTCGCCCAGGAGCGCGCGCTGCTGCGCGAGACCGCCGCCGGCCTGCGCGCCGACCTGCTGCTGGTGCCGCATCACGGCAGCAAGACCTCATCCAGCGACGCTTTCCTGGATGCGGTTCGACCCCGCGTCGCCCTGGTTCAGGCGGGCTACCGCAACCGCTATGGCCATCCCGCGCCCGCAGTGATGGCCCGTTACGCTAGACGGAGCATCCCTGTCTTCGTGTCACCCAGTTGCGGCGCGGCGCACTGGTCGTCGACCGAGCCGCAGCAGGTGCGCTGCGAGCGGGAGGTCTCGCGCCGTTACTGGCACCCTGCCGCGCCCGCGCCGGTCGTGGCCGGCGACCCCGCTGAGGGGCCCATCCGACCGGCCGCCTCGTTGGCACCCTGAGGCCACGATGAAACGGCCCGGATATTGCTAACTCCAACTCAGGTAACCTGTTTGCCTGCCATGGAGTTGCCCCGCATGCCCCGATTCGACGAAATGCTGACTGGTTCGCCAGGTCCCGGCCCGCTGGCTCTGGCGAAAGGTCCGGGCCCGGACGTACGTCCCCACTACGCCGCCTACACCCGATGGCTAGCAGCCCAGACCGAGGCCTCGATGCGGGCGCGCCGTGAAGAGGCTGAAATGATCTTTCGCCGCGTCGGCATCACGTTCGCGGTGTATGGCGCGAAGGACGAGGACGGCGCGGGCACCGAGCGCCTGATTCCCTTTGATCTGATCCCGCGCATCATCCCAGCACACGAGTGGCGTCAGATGGAAAAGGGGCTGGTTCAGCGCGTCACCGCCCTGAATCGCTTCCTGCATGACGTCTACCACGACCAGGACATCCTCAAGGCCGGCCTGATCCCGGCCGACCAGGTTCTGGGCAACGCGCAGTTCCGCAAGGAGATGATGGGCGTCTACGCCCCGCACCGCGTGTACTCGCACATCGCCGGCGTGGACATCGTGCGTGCGGCCAACGCGCAGGGCGAGGGCGAGTACTACGTCCTCGAGGACAACCTGCGTGTGCCCAGTGGCGTGAGCTACATGCTGGAGGACCGCCGCATGATGATGCGGCTCTTCCCCGACCTGTTCAGCCAGCACCGCGTCGCACCGGTCATGCACTATCCCGACCTGCTGCTGGAGACCTTGCGCGCCAGCGCCCAGCCCGGCGCGCCCGATCCAACGGTGGTGGTGCTCACCCCCGGCATGTACAACAGCGCCTACTTCGAGCATGCCTTCCTCGCGCAGCAGATGGGGGTGGAGCTGGTGGAGGGGCAGGACCTGTTCGTCAAGGACCGCTACGTCTACATGCGCACCACGCGCGGGCCGCGTCGGGTCGACGTGATCTACCGGCGCATTGACGACGACTTCCTCGACCCCTCGGTGTTTCGCGAGTCCTCCACCCTCGGCTGCCGCGGCCTGGTCGACGCCTATGCCGCTGGCAACGTCACCATCTGCAACGCCATCGGAACTGGCGTGGCGGACGACAAGTCCATCTACCCCTACGTGCCCCAGATGATCGAGTTCTACCTAGGCGAGAAACCGATCCTGAACAACGTGCCCACCTACATGGGCCGCAAACCCGAGGACCTGGCCTACATCCTGGCCCACCTGCCCGAGCTGGTGGTCAAGGAGGTGCATGGCGCGGGCGGCTACGGCATGCTGGTCGGCCCCGCGGCCACGAAGCAGGAAATCGAGGATTTCCGCCGTGTCCTGCAGGCCAACCCCGGCGGGTACATCGCACAGCCCACGCTCAGTCTCTCGAGCTGCCCCACCTATGTGGACGCCGGCATCGCGCCGCGCCACATCGACCTGCGGCCTTTCGTGCTCTCAGGCAAGCAGGTGCAGATGGTGCCGGGCGGGCTCACGCGCGTGGCGCTCAAGGAGGGCTCCTTGGTGGTGAATTCGTCCCAGGGCGGCGGTACCAAGGACACCTGGATTCTGGAGGAATGAACCACCCCCGAAGCGCCTACGGCGCGACCCCCTCCAGGGGGCGCCACCCGCGGCCCGGCAAAGCCGGTTGCGCGGTGGCCCACGAAAAGGATACCTCTCATGCTTTCAAGAACCGCTGATCATCTGTTCTGGATGTCCCGCTACACGGAGCGCGCGGAAAACACCGCGCGCATGCTGGACGTCAACTACCAGACCTCGCTGCTGCCGCAGTCGGCGGCCGTGGCCGAGATGGGCTGGCAGGGCCTGCTGTCCATCAGCGAGCTGCTGCCCGCCTACACCGCGCGCCACGGCGAGATCACGCCGCATGCGGTGATGGAGTTCATGGTCAAGGACGAGAACAATCCCTCGTCCATCCTGTCCTGCCTGCGCGCCGCACGCGAAAACGCCCGGGCGGTGCGGGGCTCGCTCACCACCGAGGTCTGGGAGACGCAAAACCAGACCTGGCTGGAGGTCAATCGCATGCTGGCCCACGGCGAGCTCGAGCGGGATCCCGGGGTGTTCTTCGAATGGGTGAAGTTCCGCTCGCACCTTTCGCGCGGCGTGACGGTGGGCACGATGCTGATGGACGAGGCCCTGCACTTCATGCGCCTGGGGACTTTCCTGGAGCGCGCGGACAACACGGCGCGTCTGGTGGATGTGAAGTTTCATGCGGTGCAAAGCGACTTCTTCGGCGCCGCCACCCTGCAGGACCAGGAGTACGACTTCTACCACTGGAGCGCCATCCTGCGCAGCGTCTCCGGCTTCGAGGTCTACCGCAAGGTCTATCGCGACGTCATCAAACCCGAGCGCGTGGCCGAACTGCTGGTGCTGCGCCCGGACATGCCGCGCTCGCTGCACGCCAGCATGAACGAGGTGGTGGCCAACCTGCGCATGGTCGCGGGTGATGAGTCTTCCGACACGCTGCGCCACGCGGGCCGCCTGCGCGCCGAACTGCAGTACGGCAGCATCGATGAAATCCTGGCCACTGGCCTGCACGCCTTCCTCACGCAGTTTCTGGACCGCGTGAACGCGCTGGGGGGGCGTATCAGCCGCGATTTCCTGGTGCCGCAACGGGCCTGAGGCCGCAGCGCTGACCATCGGCAACGGCACTTACACGCCGTACGTACTGTGATGCGCCAGGCGCTCAGGGATCAGCCCCCGTGCGCGCTGAATCGGGATACGCTGGCATGCCCGACCGCCTCGCCCCATGCCCCGGCCCGACTGCCATCAACCGCCTGAGTTTCCGGGCGACAGCCATTACCGGCAGATCGTTGCCAGTGCCATCGATTACGCAATCATCACCTTCACCGAGGATGGCTGCATCACCAGCTGGAACCGCGGTGCCGAGAATGTGCTGGGGTGGACCGCCTTGGAGATGAAGGGCGAGTCCCTCCACCGGATCTTCACGCCCGAGGATGTGGCGCAAGGCGTGTTGGAGGCGGAGCTGCAGAATGCGCGCACGCAGGCCCGCGCCATCAACGAGCGCTGGTACCTGCGCAAGGACGGCGCGCGTCTTTGGGCCTCGGGTGAAACCATGTCGCTCCTGGACGACCAGGGCCACCCGCAGGGCTTCGTCAAGATCATGCGGGACCTCACACCTCTGCTGCAGCACACGCGCGATCTGGAGTTCGTCGCCAAGGCCAGTGAGAGCTTCGCGAGTTCGGCCGGCGAGAGCGGCATGCTGGACCGGCTGGCCGAGATCGCGGTCGAACACTACGCCGACCTGTGCCTCATCGACCTGGACGGCGTCCAGCCTCCCTTGCGCCGCATGGCGATCGCCTGCCGCGACTCGCAGTGGCGCGAGAAGCTGTCCGAGCTTGACCTGCATAGCGCTCCTGGCGAGGGCCCGCTGCAGGCGCTGCCACCGCAAGTGGCCCCGCGCCAGCCGCAGCTGGTGACCGACATGCACTCGCCCCTGCTCGAGCACGTCGTACCCTCGCCCCAGCATCGTCAGGCGCTGCAGGACCTGGGCCTGGGCTCCTGCATGGTCGTCCCTCTGATGGCGAACGAGCAACGCCTGGGGGTCATGTGCCTGGCCCGCAGTGCGTCGGCGCGTCGCTACGACGAGGACGATCTGGCGCTGGCCACCGACCTGGCACGGCGCGCCGCCGTCGCCTTGCTCAATGCCCGGCTCCTGCGGGCCCTGCGCGAGGCGGACCGCGCCAAGGACGTCTTTCTGGCCACGCTGGCTCACGAATTGCGTAACCCGCTGGCCCCGATCGCCAGCGGCCTGTCCATCATTCAGCGGGTACCGGGTGATCGGGAGCGGGTCGAGCAAGTCAGCGCCATGATCGGCCGACAGCTGCATCAGCTCACGCGCCTGGTCGACGATCTGATGGATGTCTCGCGTATTGCCGAGGGCAAGCTGGAGATCAAGCCCGAGGTCACCAGCCTGGTCTCCATCCTCGGCGCCGCCGTCGAAATGAGTCGCCCTCACATCGAGACCGCACACCACCAGCTGGTGCTCAACTTCACCAACGAGCCCACCCTGGTCCTGGCCGATCCGGCGCGCCTGGCCCAGGTCTTCACCAATATCCTCAATAACGCGGCCAAATACACGCCGCCCGGCGGACGCATCGAGGTGGCGGTGCAAGTGCAGGGCGAGGAGCTGCAGGTGCGTGTGCGTGACAACGGCGCCGGCATCGAGCCGCGCATGCTGCGGCAGGTGTTCGGCCTGTTCACGCAGATCCCCCAGCAGGACGAGCGCCCCGGCGCGGGCCTGGGCATCGGGCTGTCCCTGGTCGATGGCCTGGTGCGCCTGCACGGCGGACGGGTCGAGGCGCGCAGCGCCGGCTTGGGCCAGGGCAGCGAGTTCATCGTGCAGCTGCCGCGCCACAAGCAGGCTGACCTCGTAGTTCCCCCTCCGATCGGCGCGGCGCTGGGCGAGGGCCACCACCCGCCCCGGCGGGTGCTGGTGGTGGACGACAACACCGACGCTGCGACCACCGTGGCCGACCTGCTGGCGATGTCCGGTAGCGAGGTTGATGTGGTGCATGACGGCCGGTCCGCCGTGGACCACACCGCGAGTTTTCACCCAGACATTGTGCTGCTGGATATCGGTTTGCCAGACATCAGCGGCTACGAGGCCGCGCGTCGTATCCGGCGGCTGCAGGGGGTGCGCCAGCCCACCCTCATCGCGCTCACCGGCTGGGGCCAGCAGGACGACAAGCAGCAGGCCGCACAGGCCGGCTTTGACCAGCACTGGACCAAGCCGGTCGATCCGCAGCGCCTGATGTCCCTGGCCCAATTAGGCCCCTGAGGTCCCACACTTGTCTCCGGGTGTAGCATGGCCCGATGACCCGCACACTCAAGATCGACTTCGTCTCCGACATCGCATGTCCCTGGTGCGCCGTGGGGCTGGCCTCACTGGAGCAGGCCCTCGCACGCCTGCGTGGCGAGGGCATCGCGGCGCAGGTGCATTTCCAGCCCTTCGAGCTCAATCCGCAGATGGGGCCCGAGGGCCAGGACATCACGGAGCACCTTTCGCAGAAATACGGCTCCACCCCCGAGCAGCAGGCCGCCAATTGGCGCGCCCTGTGTCAGCGGGCTGCAGCGGTGGGATTCACCTTTCGCGCCGAAGGTCGCGGGCGCACCTGGAACACCTTCAAGGCCCACCGCCTGCTGCACTGGGCTGGCGAGCAGGGCCAGGCGCCGCAGCGTGCGCTGAAGATGGCGTTGCTGCAGGCGTATTTCACACGGGCTGAAAACCCCTCGGATGACGCCGTGCTGCTTCAGGCGGTCCAGGCGGCGGGTCTGGATGCCGAACGCGCTCAGGCGATCCTCGCCGGCGAGGACTACGGCGCACAAGTGCGTGAGCGCCAGCGCTTCTATGCGCAGGCCGGCATCAGCGCCGTGCCCTCGGTCATCATCAACGACCAGCACCTCGTGCAGGGTGGGCAGCCGCCCGAGGTGTTCGAGCAGGCGCTGCGTCAGATCGCGACGCAGGCTGCCTGAACGCGCAGGCCGCACGCATCGCACCTTTTTGAACGGGTCAGGCCCCTGGGCCTGACCCTGCGGATGCTTCGTAGGCTGACATCGGCACGCAGGCGCAGAACAGGTTGCGGTCGCCGTAGACGTTGTCCACCCGGCCCACTGGCGGCCAGTACTTGGCATGGCGGCGACCCTCAAGCACTGCGGCGCCCACATCGCGCGGGTAGGCCTGCGTCCACTCGCCGCGCAGCAGGCTGGCTGCGGTGTGAGGCGCATGCTTGAGCGGATTGTCTTCGCGCGGCCAACGGCCCGACTCGATCGCGCGGATCTCCTCGCGGACCGCGATCATCGCGTCGATGAAGCGATCCAGCTCCTCGAGCGTCTCGCTCTCGGTGGGTTCCACCATCAGCGTGCCAGCGACCGGAAAGCTCAGGGTCGGCGCGTGAAAGCCATAGTCGATCAGGCGCTTGGCCACGTCTTCGGCGGTGACGCCGCTGCTCTCCTTCAGCGGACGCAGGTCGAGGATGCATTCGTGGGCCACATGGCCATTCTGGCTGGCGTACAGCGTGGGGTAATGATCGGCCAGGCGCTTGCTGATGTAGTTGGCCGAGAGGATGGCCACCTCGGTGGCCTGGCGCAGGCCCTCGGGTCCCATCATCCGGCAGTACATCCAGCTGATAGGCAGCACCGCCGCATTGCCCAGGGGCGCCGCGGACACCGCGCCGACGCGGTGCGGGTTCGTGCTGGCCACCGCCTGGCCGGATTCGCTCTCGGCCGTCGCATGACCGGGCAGGAAGGGCACGAGGTCCTCGACCACGCACACCGGGCCCACGCCCGGGCCGCCGCCGCCGTGCGGAATGCAGAAGGTCTTGTGCAGGTTCAGGTGGCTCACATCACCGCCGAACTCGCCGGGCGCGGCCACGCCGACCAAGGCGTTCATGTTGGCGCCGTCCACATAGACGCGACCGCCGTGCTGATGCACCAGCGCACACAGGTCCTTGACCTGGGTCTCAAACACGCCGTGGGTGCTGGGGTAGGTGATCATCACTGCCGCCAGCCGGTCGGCGTACTGCGCGCACTTGGCGGCCAGGTCGGCCAGGTCCACGTTGCCCTGGGCGTCGCAGGCGGTCACCACCACCTGCATGCCCACCATCTGCGCGCTGGCTGGATTGGTGCCGTGGGCAGAGGAGGGGATGAGGCAGACGTCGCGGTGGTGGTCGCCGCGGCTCTCGTGCCAGGCCTTGATCACCAGCAGGCCGGCGTACTCGCCCTGCGAACCGGCATTGGGCTGCAGGCTGATACCCGCATAGCCGGTGGCCTGGCACAGCCACTCACGCAGCTGCGCGTCGAGCTGCGCATAGCCTTGCAGCTGGTCGGCCGGGGCGAAGGGGTGCACATTCGCGAACTCGGGCCAGGTGATGGGGATCATCTCGCTGGTCGCATTGAGCTTCATCGTGCAGCTGCCCAGGGGAATCATGCTGCGATCAAGCGCGAGGTCCTTGTCCGACAGCGCACGGATGTAACGCAGCATCGCGGTCTCGCTGTGGTGGGTATTGAACACCGGGTGCGTGAGGAACTCGCTGCTGCGACGCAGGCTGTCCGGAATGAGTGGCTCGATGCCCTTTTCGAAGGCGGCGAATTCGGGCAGGGTCTGCCCGTCCTGTGCAAACACGGACCACAGCAAGGTCAGGTCTGCGCGCGTCGTGGTCTCGTCTAGCGAGGCGCACACCCACTGGCCTGCGTGCACCCGAAGGTTGGCGCCACGATCGCGGGCGCGTGCCGACAGCGTGGCGGCCGCCTCAGGGCCAACACGCAGAGAGAGCGTGTCGAACGCGCTGTCATGTTCCGGCGTGTACCCCAGCTGGCGCAGGCCGGCGGCCAGGATGGCGGTGTAGGCCGCCACGCGCTGGGCGATGCGCTTGAGGCCCTGCGGCCCGTGGTAGACCGCGTACATGCTGGCCACCACCGCAGGCAGCACCTGCGCGGTGCAGATATTGGAAGTGGCCTTCTCCCGGCGTATGTGCTGCTCGCGCGTCTGCAGCGCGAGGCGATACGCCGGGTTGCCATGGCTGTCGACGCTCACGCCCACCAGGCGTCCGGGCATGGAGCGCTTGAACTCGTCGCGGCAGGCCATATAGGCGGCGTGGGGCCCCCCCGCGCCCATGGGCATGCCCAGGCGCTGCGTGGTGCCCACCACGATGTCGGCGCCCCATTCGCCCGGAGGCGTGATCAGTGTCAGCGCCAACAGGTCGGCCGCCACCATGAAGGCGCCCTGCTGCGCGTGGGTCTTTTCGACATCGGCGCGCAGGTCGGCGATACGCCCGCTGGTGGTGGGGTAGGGCGCCAGCGCGGCAAAGTGCGGACGGCCCAGGGCGTCTTGCCAGGCTTGTACCGAGTCGGTCACCACCACCTCGATCCCCAGGGGACGGGCGCGCGTGTGTACCACCTCGATCACCTGCGGGTGGTTGTCGCCAGCGACCACAAAGGTGCCGCTCGCGCTTTTCACGCTGCGTTTGGCCAGCGTCATGGCCTCGGCTGCGGAGGTGGCCTCGTCCAGCATCGAGGCGTTGGCGATGGGCATGCCTGTGAGGTCGCAGACCATCGTCTGGAAATTCACCAGGGCCTCCATGCGGCCCTGGCTGATTTCGGCCTGGTAGGGCGTGTAGGCGGTGTACCAGGCGGGGTTCTCCAGGATGTTGCGCAGGATCACCGTGGGCGTGTGCGTACCGTGGCAACCCTGGCCGATGAAGCTGCGCATCACCCGGTTGCGACCGGCCAGCGCCTTGAGTTCGGCCAGCGCCGCGGCTTCGGTCACCGGTGCGGGCAGGTTCATGGCGCTGGTGCGGGCGATGGCGCGCGGCACGATCCCGTCGATCAGCGCGCGGCGCGAGGCCACCCCGATCACGGACAACATGTGACGTTCGTCGGCTTGACCGATGCCGATGTGGCGGGCGATGAATTGGTCGGTGT
>JBEEIS010000008.1:0-6489 GCA_041169755.1 Pseudomonadota bacterium
CGCATGCTGGCGACCGAGGGCCTGAACGGCCAGCGCGTCGCGGTGCTGCTGGTGGAGCAGTACTACGACTTCGCCGAGGAACTGGCTGATCACTACCTGGTGATGGAACGTGGCGAAGTGATCGCGCGCGGGCCGGGTTCGGAGATGCAGGCCAAGGGCATTCGGCAGCTGGTGGCGATCTAGGGCGCCACAGGCGCGCGCATTGGCCCGGGCTCAGGGCTTTTGTCTGAGCTGCCGCATCTGCTCCAGGGTCGTGCCCGAGCGCTCGCCACGGTCCCCGCCTTCGCATTCGTCACCCAGGTTGGGTTCGCGCGCTTCCTCGGTGCCCCGGTTGGCGTAGGGCTGGCGGCCCTGGCCGCTGCGCCAGCGCACTTCGCTGGAGCCGCCATGCTGCGCCCGTGGCAGGCGCTGCGCCGACTGGGTGTCGTGGCCCGGCGGGTCCTGTCTCGCCATCTAGCGGCCCGGCGCCGGCACCACCAGCACCGGCGTATTGCCCTTGGGCGCGATGTTCACCGAGTCCTGCCCCGGCGGCACCTCCACGACCTCGAGCTCGCGCAGCACGCCACCGCCCGCGACACTGCCGCTGGTCTGACCGTACCCCATCATGCGAGCACGGCAGGCGGCCATGTCGGCGTTGTTCATGCCTTCGCAGCGAGCCATGGTGTTGGCGCCCATGGACTGCGCAGGTGTGTTCAGGGCGCCGCGTTTCATCGCCTTGCGGGCCTCGCGCGCTTCCTCCATGCAGGTGGCGCGGTCTTGCGCGGTGCGGCCCTGGCGGCAAGCCTGCATCTCCTGCTGGTAGTTGCCCGAGGCGTCGATTCCGGTGGACCCCGGTGCGGCCGCCGCAGCGCCCTCACCGGCGTGGATCGGTGCCAGGCCGCTCAGCGCCAGCAGACAGGTGGCGACCAGGGTCGATGGCCGCACGCGCGGACGGTGCAGGCAGGGATGTTGGGGGGCGCAGAGGTTGGAGGCGTGCATCATGGTCTCTCAAGGAGGAGGGTGGATGCACGTCAGTGTTCAGGCGCGCTCCCGGGCCTACGCGCCGGAGAGCGTTGCGTGTGGTGCGGGCTGTTCGTCCAGGCCTGGCGTAGGACGCGGGCGATGGACGGGGTCGCTACAGCGCCCAGGTGCGTGGGGGATGGGGGGCCAGGTCCCACAGGGCCGTGCGCCAGGCGTTGCGCACAGACTTCAGGAGTTGCAGGGCCGGCTCGACCACCGGTGCCAGCGCCCGCACGACCAGCACACCAGCCTCTGGAGACGTGGCACCGGCCTGTGCGCGCAGGGGGTGGGCCTCGATGAGTTCGCGTGCGGATTCTAGTGCGCGTTCGCGCAGCGCCGCATCGAGCGGTGTGCCGCAGGCGAAGAACAGGGTGGCCACGCAACGCTGGCCGGCCAGCCCCAGCGGTCCGTCCATCAGGCGCGTGTCACTGGCCTCTATGAGCCCGCGTTCCAGCCAGCCGCCCTGCACCTGCAGGTGCTGCAGCAGGCTGCCTGCTGCGAAGGGTTGCCCCGCCTCGGGCAGGCCCAGCGCGGTCACGTCCCAGCCCAGGGCCTGGGCCCCAGGGTCAAGGGCCAGCGTGAGATGGTTCTCGGCGCGGCAACCGCTGTAGCACAGGGCTTCCATAGGCAGCCATTCCAGGCGCGCGCCTTCGGCGACGCGCACGTGTGTGCGCTGCACCGCGGCCTCGCCCTCGGAGCGGTAAAAGCGCGTCGCGCCTGGCGTGGTGATCAGGCCGTGCGTGCCGGCGTCCAGCCGGATGTCGATGTCCAGGAGGTCACCGCCCACCAGCCCGCTGGGAGGATGCACCAGCACGTTGTGGCAGACGGCGTCGCCCTCGGGGTAGAGGCTTTGCAGGATACGCAGCGGCCCCTCGTGACGGTGACGGGCCACGGTGCGCGCGCCCTGACGCTCATAGTGCAGCGCCAGGTGCGCGTGCCAGGCCATCGAAGCCCGCGCCCTGTCAGTGGTTCTGCGAGCCGCGGTGGGCCCAGGCGGTGGTGTGCTTCTCGACGTAGCTGAAAAGCTCGTACATCACCATCGCCATCGCGCCCACCACCACCAGGCCGGCGAAGGCCAGGCCCATCTGCATGGCCGAGCCCGCCGAGATCAGCAGGTAGCCGATGCCCTCGTTGGCTGCGGTCATCTCCGATACCGTGGTGCCGACGAAGGCCAGCGTGATCGCGACCTTCAGCGAGCCATAGAAGTAGGGCATGGAGCGGGGCAGACCCACCTTCACCAACACGTCCCAGCGCTTGGCGCCCAACACCCGCAGCACGTCCTCCAGCTCGGGTTCGAGCGTGGCCAGGCCAGTGGCGATGTTCACCATGATCGGGAAGAACGAGATCAGGAAGGCGGTGAGGATGGCCGGGCCGATACCGATACCGAACCACACCACCAGGATCGGCACGAAGGCCGCCTTGGGCAGGGCGTTGAAGGCGGTCATGAGCGGATAGACCGCCGCATAGGCCAGGCGCGAGCTGCCAATCAGGAACCCGAGCATCACGCCCACCACGATGGCAATGCCAAAGCCAGCCATCGTCACCCAGAAGGTGCGCCAAGCGTGGCCGGCGATCACGCCGCGGAACTCCACCATCTGCGTCCAGATCCGCGCGGGGCTGGGGAAGACGAATTCGGAGACGTTGAAGGCCGAACACAGGATTTGCCACAGGGCAATCGTTGCGACGAGCAGCACCCAGGGCGACCCGCTTTCCAGACGCTTCTTCGATGCGTTGTTCATTGCGCCACCTCCGCACCTTGCTTGCGCATGGCGCCGATATGCCCGCGCAGGTCATGGACGATGTCCGTGAACTCCTTGGTGTAGGTGATTTCCAGGTCGCGCGGTCTAGGCAATTCAATTTCCTTGCGCACGACAAAGCGGCCGGGGCTCTTGCTCATGACGTACACCGTATCCGCCAGGAACACCGACTCGCGCAGGTCGTGGGTGACCAGGATCACGTTGAACTTCTGCTCGGTCCACAGGTCACGCAAGATGCACCACAGCTCTTCGCGGGTGAAGGCATCGAGCGCGCCGAAGGGCTCGTCCAGCAGCAGCATCTTGGGCTCATGGATCAGGGCGCGGCAGATGCTCGCGCGCTGCTGCATGCCCCCTGAGAGCTGCCAGGGGAACTTGTCCTCATAGCCGCCCAGGCCCACCTTGCGAAGCAGCGCGCGGGCGCGTTCTTCGTACTCGGGCCGCTTTTGCTTGAAGCTGGAGCGATAGGGCTCCACGATCTCCAGCGGCAGCAGCACGTTGTCGACCGTGGTGCGCCAGGGCAACAGCGAAGGCGCCTGAAAGGCCATGCCGGAAATCTTCAGCGGGCCAGTGACCGGCGCGCCCCCGATGTGGATGGTGCCGCGCGAGGGCATGCGCAGGCCGGTGGCCAGCTTCATGAAGGTGGACTTGCCGCAACCGGAAGGCCCCACGATGGCGATGAACTCGCCCTCGCGCACTTTCAGGTCGATGGCTTCGACCGCAAAGTGGTTCTCGGCGAGAAGTTCCTCGTTGTAGGCGAGCCAGACGTCCTGGAAGTCGACGAAGAGCGGAGTCGTCATTTACTTCTTGGCAGAGGCAGCGGCCTTGGCGGGCGCAGCAGCGGCCTTGGGCGCAGGCAGGATGTTCAGTTCGGCCTTGGAAGGCAGGAAGGAGGCGTTCCACACCGCGTCGGGATTGATGCGGGTCTTAGTGTTGAAGGCGTCCGAAACCTGTGAGGCCATGAGCGACAGGCGGCCCGGGTTGAGCTGGCCGAAGCCCTCGGCACGCGCGTCGGCGCTGTTGATCACGGTGTCGATGGCCAGCTTCAGACGGCGGGTCTCCAGCTCGGTGTTGATGATGCCGTCACGCTGCTTCACATACTCGATGGCCGCTGCGGGGTTGGTGATCACGTCCTTGGCGCCCTTGGTGAAGGCTTGCAGGAACGCCTTCACCGCCGCCGGGTTCTCCTTGAGGATCTTGGGCGTGGCGATGATCACGTTGCCATACAGCTTCACGCCGTAGTCGGGGTACTGCAGCACGGTCACGTCCTCGGCCTTCACGCCACGGGCTTCCAGGTTCAGGAGCGAGGTGAAGGTGAAGCCCGTGATGGCGTCCACGTCGCCGCGGGCCAGCATGGTCTCGCGCAGCGGCGGGTCCATGGCGGTCCAGGTGACGGCGCCGATGCCATTGACCCTCTGGAAGATCGGGAAGGCGCGGCGACCGGCGTCGAACACCGGAGCACCCATCTTCTTGCCGGCCAGGTCGGCGGGGGTCTTGATGCCCGTCTTCTTCAGGGCCATCACCGAGGCGGGCGTGTTGTTGTAAACGACCATGATCGCCACCGGCTTGTTCGGGGCGTCGGGGTTGTTGGCGTGGAACTCCATCAGGGCCGCCATGTCGGCAAAGCCGATGTCGTAGGTGCCCGAGGCCACGCGGGTGACCGCGCCGCCGGAGCCGTTACCGGCATCGACCGTCACGTCGAGCTTGGCATCCTTGAAGTAGCCCTTGGCCACCGGCGTCAAGAAGAGGGCGGCGGGGCCCTCGAAGCGCCAATCGAGCTGAAACTTGATCGGGGTGAGCGCCTGCGCGCCCGCGGTGCCGAAGGAGGCGGCGAGGGCGAGGGCGGCGGTGGTCTTGAGGAAGGTGCGCTTGGTCATGGCTACTCCGTACTGAGGATGGATTTAAAAGGAACGTTACATGCAAAAAGGGTGCCGCTCACTGAGCGGATTCCCGGTCAAACCCTTGGCTGCAGGGGTGAGGTCTAAAGGATTCGTGGTGGGCCGGTAAGGGCCGTCTGACGCGCCCAAGCGAGCCCCCCGCACGGCGGCGACGCGCACGCGACTACGCCCGCAGGCCGGGCGGCTGCCAATAGTGCGCGTGTCGCAAAGGAGTGTCGTCATGAACTTTCTGATCTGGCTCATCGTCGGGGGTGTCGTCGGCTGGCTCGCCAGCCTGGTCATGCGCACCGACGCGCAGCAGGGGATCCTGTTGAACGTGATTGTCGGGATCGTCGGCGCCTTCATCGCCGGCTGGGTGGTCTCGCCCATGGTGGGAGTCGGTTCCATCAACGAGGGCATCAGCATCGGCTCCTTCCTGGTGTCGCTGGTCGGGGCGGTGGTGCTTTTGGCCGTCGTCAACCTGTTCAGGCGGGGTCGGGTGCGCTGAGTCATCGTCGGGGTCAGGCGAGCAGGTCCCGCAGGGCCCGGGCGATCACGCGGGTCGCGCGGCGCAGGTCCTCAAGTTCCAGGCGCTCGTCGGCCCGCTTGGCGTGCGACTCGAGCACCGTGCGCGGACCGGCACCGTAGATCACGCCCGGAATGCCGGCTTCGCCGTACAGGCGTACGTCGGTGTACAGGGGCGTGCCCATGGCGGGCAGGGGCTGGCCGAACACGGATTGCCCGTGCTTTTGCAGGGCCTCGACCAGAGGGCGGTTGCCAGGCAGGGGCTTGAGGGCCCGCGCCAGCAGGATGCGGCGCACGTCCACCTGAATGCCGGGGCACTGCGCGGCGGCCTGGGCGATCACTTCACGGATGGAGGCCTCGACCGCTACCGGGTCTTCCTCGGGGATCATGCGGCGATCGAGCTTGAAGCTCACCTTGCCGGGGATCACATTGGTGTTGGTGCCGCCTTCGATGCGTCCTACGTTCAGGTAGGGGTGCTTGATGCCCGCCACCTGCGAGGTGACCTGTTTGTACAGGGTGTTCTGCGCGTACAGGGCGTTCAGGATCTTGACCGCCGCCTGCAGCGCGTCGATGCCCGTGTCGGGAATCGCGGCATGGGCCATGCGGCCGTTGACCGTGACCTCCATTTGCAGGCAGCCGTTGTGCGCGGTGACGACCTCGTAGCTGAAGCCGGCTGCGATCATCAGGTCGGGGCGGGTCAGGCCTTTTTTCAGCAGCCAGCCCGGGCCGAGCTCGCCGCCGAACTCCTCGTCGTAGGTGAAGTGCAGCTCGATGCCACCTTGCAAGGGCAGGCCCAGGGATTCGAGGGCGCGCACCGCGAAGGTGAAGCTGGAGAAGTCGCTCTTGCTCACGGCAGCGGCACGCCCGTAGAGGCGCCCGTCGACGATTTCGCCGCCATACGGGTCATGCGTCCAGCCCTCGCCGGGAGGCACCACGTCACCGTGGGCGTTCAGGGCCACCACCCGCCCAGTGGCTGGCCGACCCTCGGGGGTGCGGTCTTTGGCGTAGTAGCGACGCACGATCAGGTTGGTGATCGACTCCAGACCGGCGGCCTTCACCTCGTCGGCCGGCACGGGGTGCTGCTCGGCCTCGAAGCCGAAGTTGGCCAGGAGCTGGGCGGTGCGCTCGGCATGCGGCGCGTTGTTGCCCGGGGGCGTGTCGGTGGGCACGCGCACGAGTTCTTGCAGAAAGCGCACCTGCTCGTCAAAGTGGGCGTCGATCCAGGCGTCGAGTTTTTCGTAGTCGGTCATGATGTTTTTTCTTCGGCCTATGCGTGGGCCAATTGCTCCAGCAGGTGCTGGAAGGCGCGTACGGCCAGGTCGATGTCGTCGCTG
>JBEEIS010000009.1:0-6650 GCA_041169755.1 Pseudomonadota bacterium
GCGTGCAGGCGGCAGGCACAATCGCGTCATGACGCCCCTGACCATCCGCGCGGCTTTGCCGAGTGACGAAAGCAGCTGGCGTGCCCTCTGGAGCGGCTACTGCGACTTCTACGGCACCCGCCTGTCCACCGAAGTGACGGACCGCACCTGGCAACGCATTCTCGACCCCGAATCGGCGGTCATGTGCCTGATCGCCGAAGTCGAGGGTCAGGCCTATGGCTTCGCCAATTGCGTGGTGCACGCAGCCACCTGGGAGACCCAGCCCGTATGCTACCTGGAGGACCTGTACGTGCTGCCCTCCGCACGGGGTCGCGGCATCGGCGGCGCGCTGGTCGAGTGGCTGCGCAATGCGATGCGCGCCGAGGGCTGGGCCCGCCTGTACTGGGTGACGCGCAGCGACAACGCGCAGGCTCGGCGCCTCTACGACCGCTACGCCAGCGCCGACGATTTCGTGCGCTACGTGATCCGGCGCAAGTAGGCCAGGATCAGGCCTGGCGCCGCGCCAGCGCCAGGAACACGCCCAGGCCGACCATGGTCACTCCTGAGAGACGGGTCATGAGGCGCTCACGTGCGTGGCGCGCTGCGCCCGAATGGAGCAGGCGATGCGCCAGCAGCACCGCGCCGATATCGGCCAGGGTGTTGAGGGTCACGCAGATTCCTCCCAGCAGCATCACCTGCCCCACCAGCGGCTCGGTGGGCACGACGAACTGCGGCAGGAAGGCCAGGAAAAAGAGCGCGGTCTTCACGTTCAGGGCCTCGACCACCGCCCCCTCGAGCAGGGCACGTCGCACACCCGACGCCTGCACCACCGACAGGTCCGAAGGGGGCGGGTCCTTGCGAAGCAGCAGGCGCAGGCCCAGATACACGAGGTAGGCGGCACCAAGGTACTTGAGCACACTGAAGGCCAGCGCCGACTGGGCGATGACCAGCGACAGCCCGAAGGCGGCCGCCAACACGTGGACCGAGCCGCCCAGTGCAGTGCCCAGGCAGGACGCCAGCCCCTCGGCTCGCCCACCCGCCGCGGTGCGGACCACCACATACGCGATGCCAGGGCCCGGCGTCACGGCCAGCGCCAGGGCCGCCAGCAGAAACGCGAACAGCGACATCAGGCGAAAGTGCCCTTGTACTGATCGCGCAGCAGGTTCTTCTGCACCTTGCCCATGGTGTTTCGCGGCAGGTCGGTGACCACCACACAGCGCTTGGGAATCTTGAAGTTCGCCAGCTTGGCCTTGAGCGTGGCGATGAGGGCATCGCCCTCCAGCCGCGCGCCCGGCTTGGCCACCACCACCGCGACACCGACCTCGCCGAAATCCGGATGCGGCACGCCCACCAGCGCACTCTCGGCCACGCCGGGCAACTCGTTCAGGTAGCCCTCGATCTCGGCGGGATAGACGTTGTAGCCGCCGCTGATGATCAAGTCCTTGCTGCGGCCGACGATGGTCACACAGCCGCGTTCGTCGATGCGGCCCACATCGCCGGTCTTGAACCAGCTGTCGGGGGTGAATTCCTCTTTCGTCTTTTCGGGCATGCGCCAGTAGCCCTTGAACACGTTCGGCCCGCGCACCTCGATGCCGCCGATCTCGCCCACCGGCAGGTCGCGACCATCGTCGCCGCGCACGCGCAGGCCCACACCCGGCAACGGAAAGCCCACGGTGCCGCCGCGGCGCTCGCCGTCCTCGGGCCGGTAGGGGTTGGAGGTGAGCATGGCCGTCTCGCTCATGCCGTAACGCTCCAGGATGGTCTGGCCGGTACGAGCCCGCCACTCGTTGAAGGTCTCCAGCAGCAGCGGCGCCGAGCCCGAGATAAAAAGGCGCATGTTGCGCACCGCTTCACGCGTGAGTGACGGCTCGGCCAGCATGCGCACGTACAGCGTGGGCACGCCCATGAACACGGTTGCCTCGGGCATGCGGGCGATCACGCGCTGGGGATCGAACTTGTTCAGCCAGATCATGCGGCTGCCGTTGATCAGGGCGCCATGCAAGGCCACGAACAGACCATGCACATGGAAGATCGGCAGCGCGTGAATCAGCACGTCGCCCCCCTCGGCCTGGCTTCTCCAGCCCCAGTAGTCCTTGAGCACTCGGGCGTTGGACAGCAGGTTGCCGTGTGTGAGCATGGCACCCTTGCTACGGCCGGTGGTGCCACTCGTGTAGAGAATGGCCGCCAGGTCATCTTCGCCGCGGCGGGCAACCGTGTGCCGGTCGCTGTGGTGCACGGCGCGCTCCAGCAACGAACCGGTGCGGTCATCTCCCAACGTGTAGACATGACGCGTACCGGCCTGGAAGGCGATCTTGCTGACCCAACCGAAGTTCTTCGGGCTGCACACCACCACCGCGGGCTCAGCGTTGCCGATGAAGTACTCGATCTCCGCGCTTTGGTAGGCGGTGTTCAGCGGCAGGAACACATGACCCGCGCGCAGCGTCGCCAGATACAGCATCATGGCCTCGACCGATTTCTCCACCTGCACCGCGATACGCGAACCTGCAGGCAGCTTCAGCGACGCCAGCAGGTTGGCCATCATGGCGGTGGCGCGGTCCAGGTCGCGCCAGGAGTAGGCCAGGCCGTCATCGGTCTCGATGGCGACCGCGTCCAGGTCGGCGGGAAAAGCTGCCCGCAGGGCGGCAAAGAGGTTCTCGTTCTGTGTCGGCATGGCAATGAGGGCGCGCCTGGCAGGCGCGCAAGAGAAAAGAAGGGGGCCGCACCTGCGGCCCCTGGGTCAATCGAGCTTGGCGCCCGAAGCCTTGACCACCGCGGACCAGCGCTTGATCTCGGCGCTGATGAAGGCAGCGAACTGCTGCTGGTTCATGGCAGGGAACTCGGCACCCTGCCCGCCCCAGATCGCCTTGAGCTCGTCGCTCGCGCCGGCCTTGCGCACTTCTTCGATGATGCGCGCCTGCGCATCAGCCGGCGTGCCCTTGGGCGCCCACAGGCCGTACCAGGTGGTGACGGTGTAGTCCGGCAGGCCGACCTCGGCGGCACAGGGCACGTCGGGGAAGGCGGGATTGCGCTTGTTGCCGGAGACCATGAGGGCCTTGATCCGACCGGCCTTGATGTGGGCCGCCGACGAACCGAGTCCGTCGAACATCATGTCCACCTGCCCGCCCACCAGGTCACGCAGCGAGGGACCGGCGCCGGTGTAGGGGATGTGGGTGATGAAGGTCTTGGTCTGCTGCTTGAACAACTCGCCCGCCAGGTGGTGCGAGGTTCCGGTGCCGGCCGAGCCGTAGTTGAACTTGCCTGGGTTCTTGCGCAGGAGCTCCAGGAAAGCCTTGGCATCGGGCACGTTGATGTTCTTCGGGTTGACCACCACCACCTGGGGCACGTTGGCCACCATCAGCAGAGGCACCAGGTCCCGTTCGAGGTCGTAGTCAAGCTTGGGATACATCGAGGGCGCAATGGTGTGGTGCACGGCCCCCATGAAGATGTTGTAGCCGTCGGGGGCGGCCTTGGCCGCCACACCGGCGCCCACCGTGCCGCCCGCGCCGCCGCGGTTCTCGACCACCAGCTGGCGTCCGGTCTGCTTGGCGAACTGCACGGACAGGGGACGCGCGAAGGCGTCGGTGCCGCCGCCAGCGGGAAAGGGCACGACCATGGTCACGGGGCGCGAGGGCCAGCCGGCAGCGCCCTGTGCGCGCGCCAGAGGGGCCAGGGCCACCGCGCCCGCCGCGGTCGCAGCGCGCAGGATGTCTCGACGGTTCATGAAGGAATGCATGCTTTTGTCTCCATCTGGTGATATCCGAACCTCGGCGTCCGGCTGCTGCCGGCGCAGTCGCGGATTATCCCTGCCCCCGGCCGGCACGCCACCCAAGGGCTATTGCCCCCAGCACCATGGGCACGCACAGCCACTGCCCCATAGTCAGGCCCAGGGACAGCATCCCCAGGTGGGCGTCGGGCTCGCGGAAATATTCAGCGATGAATCGCAGCACGCCATAGCCGCCCAGGAAGGCTGCCGCCACCCGGCCTGCCGGTCGGGGCTTGCGCGCGTACAGCCAAAGCAGCACGAACAGCAGCACCCCCTCCAGCAGGAACTGGTAGATCTGCGACGGGTGGCGGGGCAGCATGGAGCCGCTGTGCGGAAACACCATGGCCCAGGGCAGGGACGGGTCGGCAGCGCGCCCCCAGAGTTCGCCGTTGATGAAATTGCCGATACGGCCAGAGGCCAGCCCCAGGGGCACGCACGGCGCGATCAGGTCCATCACCTGCCAGAACGGCTTGCCGCGCGAACGGGCAAACCACCACTGGGCCACGATCACCCCGACCAGCCCGCCATGAAAGCTCATGCCCCCGCGCCAGAGGGCGAACACCTCCAGCGGGTTGGCCAGGTAGTCACCCGGCTTGTAAAACAGGATGTACCCCAGGCGCCCGCCCAGGATCACCCCCATCACCCCCAGAAACAGCATGTCCTCCACGTCCTTGGGCGTCCAAGCTGCGGGGCCGCTCGCCGAGGCAAAGGGCTCGTGGCGCAGGCGCCGGCGCGCCAACAGCAGGAACAGGCCGAAGGCCACCAGATAGGTCAGGCCGTACCAGTGAATGGCCAGCGGCCCGACCTGGAGGGCCACCGGATCGATCTGGGGATAGGTCAGCATGCGCGCGATTGTGCCCGCGACGGATGCGAGAATGCAGGGCTGGCTGCCACCCGAGCGGCCTCCTGCCTAAGACAAGAGACACCATGGACTCCAAGCCAATCAAGATCCATCTGCGCAGCAGCAACATCACCGAGGGCAAGTCACGCGCCCCCAACCGCTCCATGTACTACGGCATGGGCTATCAGGAAGGCGACTTCGGCAAGCCCATGATCGGCGTGGCCAATGGTCACAGCACCATCACCCCCTGCAACAGCGGCCTGCAAAAGCTCGCCGACGCCGCAGTGGCCGCTATCGAGGCCGCCGGCGGCAATGCCCAGATCTTCGGCACGCCCACCATCTCCGACGGCATGGCCATGGGCACCGAAGGCATGAAATACAGCCTCGTGAGCCGTGAGGTCATCTCCGACTGCATCGAGACCTGTGTCCAGGGCCAGTGGATGGACGGCGTGGTCGTCGTCGGCGGCTGCGACAAGAACATGCCCGGTGGCCTCATGGGCATGCTGCGCGCCAACGTGCCGGCCATCTACGTCTACGGCGGCACCATCCTCCCGGGGCGCTGGAAGGACCAGGACCTGAACATCGTGAGCGTGTTCGAGGCAGTGGGCCAGAACGCCGCGGGCAAGATGTCCGACGAGGATCTCAAGGCCATCGAGCAGAACGCCATCCCCGGCACGGGCTCCTGCGGAGGCATGTACACGGCCAACACCATGTCCTCCGCCTTCGAGGCGCTGGGCATCTCGCTGCCCTATTCGTCGACCATGGCCAACCCACACGACGAGAAGATGAACTCGGCCAAGGAGTCGGCCCAGGTCCTGATCGAGGCGGTGAAGAAAGACATCAAGCCGCGCGACATCGTGACGCGCAAGTCCATCGAGAACGCGGTCGCCGTGATCATGGCGACCGGCGGCTCGACCAACGCCGTTCTGCACTTCCTGGCCATCGCGCATGCCGCGGGCGTGGAGTGGACGATCGACGACTTCGAGCGCATTCGCAAGAAGACCCCCGTGATCTGTGATCTCAAGCCCAGTGGCAAGTACCTGGCGGTGGACCTGCACCGGGCCGGCGGCATTCCGCAGGTCATGAAGGTCCTGCTCAAGGCCGGCCTGCTGCACGGAGACTGCATCACCATCAGCGGCCAGACCATTGCCGAGGTGTTGAAGGATGTACCGGACACCCCACGCGCCGACCAGGACGTGATCCGTCCGATCGACAAGCCGATGTACGTCGAGGGCCACCTGGCCATCCTCAAAGGCAACCTCTCGCCCGAGGGCGCGGTGGCCAAGATCACCGGCCTGAAGAACCCGGTCATCACCGGCCCGGCGCGCGTGTTCGACGACGAGCAGTCGGCGCTGCAGGCCATCCTGGCCGGCAAGATCAAGGCCGGCGACGTGATGGTGCTGCGTTACCTGGGTCCCAAGGGCGGCCCCGGCATGCCCGAGATGCTGGCGCCCACGGGCGCCCTGATCGGCGCCGGCCTGGGCGAAAGCGTGGGTCTGATCACCGACGGACGCTTTTCCGGTGGCACCTGGGGCATGGTGGTGGGCCACGTGGCCCCCGAGGCGGCGGCCGGCGGCACCATCGCGCTGGTGCATGAAGGCGACGCCATCACCATCGACGCCCACCAGCTCAAGTTGGAACTGAACGTGCCCGAGGCCGAGATCGCCAAGCGGCGCGCCGCCTGGAAGGCGCCGGCCCCGCGCTACACCCGGGGCGTGCAGGCCAAGTTCGCCTTCAACGCGTCCAGCGCCAGCAAGGGCGCGGTTCTGGACAACTACTGAGCTCGCAGGGACGGACGGGGGTCAACCACCCGCCCGCCCCGCGCGTTCTGGAAGTCCAACCCACCCGATCGCCTGCCGCCATGAAGCCTGCCCTCCTTCTCCTGGCCACTGCCTTCCTGGCCGGTCCCTCCTATGCCGACCAGGCCCTGGCCACAGCCAGGAACTGCATGACCTGCCACGCGGTGGACAAGGACGTGCTGGGCCCGTCCTTTCGCAAGATCGCCACCAAGTACGCCAACGACAAGGGTGCGGCCGACCGCCTCGCGGTCAAGATCATCAAGGGCGG
>JBEEIS010000010.1:0-62770 GCA_041169755.1 Pseudomonadota bacterium
ATTCACTAATTTTTATTACCGATCCGAGAACATACTATGGGGCATCGAGACATGAATCCGCCACCCGTCCGAAAAGTGGTGCGTGATGCTGACTATTCCTGGGGCACCAGCACCATGATGAATCTGTATTCGGGTACCACCTGCCCGTTCAGTCATCGGTGCCGGATTGTCCTGTTCGAGAAGCAGATGGACTTCCAGGTGATCGACGTCGATCTCTTCAACAAGCCCGAAGACATCGCCATCATCAATCCCTACAACCGCGTGCCGGTGCTGGTCGACCGCGACCTGGTCCTGTACGAGTCGAACATCATCAACGAATACATCGACGAGCGCTTCCCGCATCCGCAGCTGATGCCCGGCGACCCGGTGGACCGCGCCCGCGTGCGCCTGTTCCTGCTCAATTTCGAGAAGGAACTGTTCGTGCATGTGAGTACCCTGGAGTCGCGTACCGCCAAGGGCAACGAGAAGGTGCTGGAAAAGGCCCGCAGCCACATCCGCGACCGCCTCACCCAACTGGCGCCGGTGTTCCTCAAGAACAAATTCATGCTCGGCGACAACTTCTCCATGCTGGACGTCGCCATCGCGCCGCTGCTGTGGCGCATGGACTACTATGGCATCGAGCTGTCCAAGAACGCTGCCCCTCTGCTCAAGTACGCTGAACGCATCTTCTCGCGTCCTGCCTACATCGAAGCGCTCACGCCCTCCGAGAAGGTGATGCGCAAATAAGGGCCCTCACGTACCGCGCTCGCATGAAGAACGCCCTCGACTCCACCTCCACACGCCCGTACCTGATCCGGGCTCTGTACGACTGGTGTTCCGACAACGGCCTCACGCCGTACGTGGCGGTGATGGTGGACGAGACCGTGCAGGTCCCGCGCGAGTACGTGAAAGACGGTGAGATCGTTCTGAACATCAGCTTCGATGCCACCAGCGCGCTGAAGTTGGGCAACGAGTACATCGAGTTCAAGGCCCGCTTTGGTGGCGTGGCGCGCGACATCCATGTGCCGATCAGTCGTGTACTGGCCATTTATGCGCGTGAGAACGGGCAGGGCATGGCCTTTCCGGTGTCGGCTGCACCCGCCGAGGGGGGCGCGCCCGGTGCATCGCCCCTGACCCGGGTCGAGGCGGCCGGCGGCAGCGACGAAGCCGCTTCGACGCACATGCAACTCGTGCCGGTCGACGCCCCGGCCGAGGTCGAGGACACCGAACCGCCGCGGCCGCCCTCGGGCAGCGGCGCCCGGCCATCCCTCAAGCGAGTCAAGTAAGGGGCCCGCGCCCGGCCCCTGCCACGCTAGAATTTTTTTGCGCCGGTTTAGCTCAGTTGGTAGAGCACCCGCCTTGTAAGCGGAAGGTCGTCAGTTCGATTCCGACAACCGGCACCAGTATTCAAAAGGCTCAAGCCAGTAGCGTCTGCTAGCTTGCTTGGGCCTTTTTTCTTGGGCGCTTCAGACTCGTCCGAATCGCAGGCGCCTCGGGTAAACCCTGATCAATCAGCAGCTTCCTTGCCTTGTTTTGGTTATTTTTCATAACCACAATCGCCGCATCAAGGAAGAGACGCATGAGTTATCAAGACATCCATTTCGAGCTGCAGGGCGATGCCGGCGAGATCGCGGTCATTCGCATGACCCGTGGCGCCAAGCGCAATGCGATCAACGACGACCTGGTGCTGTCCATTCGCCGCCTGTTCGAGGAACTTCCCGCCAGAGTGCGGGCCGCGGTGATCGATGGCGAGGGCGAGCATTTCTGCGCCGGCCTGGACCTGTCCGAACTGAGCGAACGCGATGCTGCCCAGGGCGTGCACCACTCGCGCATGTGGCACGCCGCGCTGGAGCGGGTGCAGTACGGCCCGGTGCCGGTGATCGCCTCGCTGCACGGCGCGGTGGTGGGCGGCGGCCTGGAGCTGGCCAGTGCCTGCCACATTCGCGTGGCCGACGAGACCACCTTCTACGCGCTGCCCGAAGGCTCGCGCGGCATCTTCGTGGGCGGCGGCGGTGCGGTCCGCATTCCGCGCCTGATCGGTGTGGCCCGCATGACCGACATGATGCTGACCGGCCGTGTCTACAACGCACAGGACGGCGAGCGCATCGGCCTGGCGCAGTACCTGGTGCCCACCGGCCAGGCCTTCGACAAGGCCCTGGCGCTGGCCCGCCAGGTGGCCAAGAACGCGCCCATGACCAACTACGCACTGACCCACGCGCTGCCCCGGATCGCGGAGCAGCCGGCCGACCAGGGCTTCATGACCGAGGCACTGATGGCCGCCATCGCGCAGAGCGCGCCGGAGGCCAAGGAGCGCGTGCGCGCCTTCCTCGAAGGTCGTGCCGCCAAGGTGCAGAAGGCTTGAGCCGGAGTCGCCCGTGAGCAGTCCCAAGTTCCGAGCCCTGACCTTTGGCGTGACCCGCGTCGTCCTGCGTGACGGGAAGGACGGCGTGCGTTACCTGCGCGCCGAAAACGACCTGCCCGATCACGCGCAGCGACTGAGTGACCGCCTGCAGCACTGGGCCCGCGTCAAGCCGGACCAGACTTTCATGGCGCGCCGCGAGAAGCTGGCCGATGGCCGCACCGGCGACTGGATTCGCCTGACCTACGCCCAGGCCTGGGCGCGCGCCCGCAGCATCGCGCAGGGCCTGATCGATCGGGGGCTGTCGCAGGAGCGGCCGGTCGCCATCCTCTCCGAGAACGACCTGGAGCACGCGCAGATCGCCCTGGGTTGCCTCGTGGCCGGCGTGCCCTTCGTGCCCGTGTCACCCCCGTATTCGCTGGTGAGCCAGGACTACGGCAAGCTGCGTCACGTCCTCAAGACCGTAACGCCCGGCCTCGTCTATGCCGCGGACGCAGCCCGCTATGGCAAGGCCATCACAGCGGCTGTCGGTGCGGATGTCGAGGTGGTGCTCAATGCCGGCCACCTCGAGGGCCGCCAGACGACAAGCTTCGCAGACCTGGCCGCTACCCCTGCCACCGAGGCCGTCGACCGCGCCATGGCGGCTACCGGCCCCGACACCCTCGTGAAGTTCCTGTTCACGAGCGGCTCCACCAAGATGCCTAAGGCGGTGATCAACACGCAGCGCATGGTCTGTGCGAACCAGGAGCAGATGGCAGCCTCCATGCCCGTGCTGGCGCAGGAGCCCCTGGTGCTGGTGGACTGGCTGCCCTGGAATCACACCTTTGGCGGCAACCACAACTTCGGCATGGTGGTCTACCACGGCGGCACGCTGTACATCGACGACGGCAAGCCCACGCCAGCCCTCATGGGCGAGACGCTGCGCAACCTGCGCGAGATCGCGCCCACCGTGTACTTCAATGTGCCCACCGGCTTCGAGGCCATCGCCAACGCGATGAAGACCGATGACGTGTTGCGCAAGAACCTGTTGTCGCGGCTGCAGATGTGCTTTTACGCCGGCGCCTCGCTGGCACAGCCGATCTGGGACAGCCTCTTTGAGTCGCAGGAGCGCGAGATCGGCGAGCGCATCGTCATGGGTACGGGCCTGGGCATGACCGAGTCCGGTCCCTTCGCGATCTTCGTCACCAACCCCCATGTGCGCTCGGGTGACCTGGGCGTGCCCACGCCCGGCATGGAGCTCAAGCTCGTGCCGGTCGACGGCAAGGTCGAAGTGCGCTATCGGGGGCCGAACGTCACACCGGGCTACTGGCGCATGCCGGCCGAGACGCAGGAGGCTTTCGATGAAGAAGGCTTCTTCTGCACTGGCGACGCGGTGAAGTGGATCGACGAAAACAACATCCACCTGGGTCTGAAGTTCGATGGCCGCATCGCCGAAGACTTCAAGCTGGCCACCGGCACCTTCGTGAGCGTGGGCCCGCTGCGGGCCAAGGTGATCGCGGCGGGCGCGCCCTACATCCAGGACGTGGTGCTGACCGGCCTGAACCTGAAGGAAGTCGGTGCCATGGTGTTTCCGACGGCGGCCGTACGCCAGCTGGCGGGCCTGGACGCGTCGGCGACGTTGGCCGAGGTGCTGGCCAGCGCGCCGGTGCTGGCCCACTTCCAGAAGGTGGTCGACGAACTGGCGCGCAGCGCCACCGGCAGCGCCAACCGCATCGCCCGCCTGTGCCTCTTGTCTGAGCCGCCCACCATCGACCTCGGTGAAGTGACCGACAAAGGCTCGATCAACCAGCGTGCGGTGCTGGCACACCGCGCGGCTACCGTTGAAGCCTTGCACGCCGACACCTTGCCCGGCATCGTCAAGCCGGCCGCCTGAATTGAAAGCACACCCCTGACATGACAACGCGTGGATTTTTCTCGGCCTTCGCCGACGTGTGGATGCTCGATGGCATGCGCACGCCCATGGTCGATTACTGCGGCGCCCTGGGCCATGTCTCGCCCACCGACCTGGGCATCAAGGCCGCACGCGCTGCGCTGGCGTGCACCGGTGTCGCCGGCGAGGACATTGGCTCGGTGGTCGCGGGCAATATGGCGCCGGGCGACTTCGACCAGTTCTGCCTGCCGCGCCATGTCGGCCTGTACGCCGGCGTGCCGGTGAATGTGCCCGCGATCATGGTGCAGCGCATCTGCGGTACCGGCTTCGAATTGTTCCGCCAGGCGGGCGACCACATTCAGTCGGGTGCCTGCGACGCCGCGCTGGTGGTCGGGACCGAAAGCATGACGCGCAACCCCATCGCGAGCTTCGAGCACCGCACTGGCTTCAAGCTGGGCGCGCCGGTGGGCTTCAAGGACTTCATGTGGGAGGCCCTGAAGGACCCCGCGCCCGGTATCAACATGATCCAGACCGCCGAGAACCTGGCGCGCAAGTACGGCATCACCCGCGAAGAGGTGGACCAGTTCGCCTCCGACTCCTTCGCCAAGGCGGTGGCGGCGCAGCAATCGGGCTTTCACGCCGGTGAAGTCGTGCCGGTAGTGACCGAGAAGTTCGAGCTCGAGGGCTATCACGCCCGGGGCATCCGCCTGCAAGGCAAGGTCACCGAGGTCACCACCGACACGCATGCCCGCCCGTCTCCCGTGGAGGTGCTGGCCAAGCTCAGGCCTGTCTACGAAGGCGGTGTGCAGACGGGTGGCAACAGCTCCGCGCTGGTTGACGCCGCGGCGGCCTCCGTCGTCGCCTCGGGCGACTACGCCCGCGCCTGGTCGCAGCGCGCAGGCCGCCAGCCCCTGGGCCGTGTTGTTGCAGCGGCTGCCGTGGGTGTGCCGCCCGAGATCATGGGCATCGGCCCCGCGCCGGCCATCCGCCTGCTCTTGGAGCGCACCGGCCTCACGCTGGACCAGATCGGTCGCGTGGAAATCAACGAAGCGCAGGGCGCGCAAACCCTGGCCGTCGCGCGTGAGCTGGGACTGGACCTGGCGCGTCTGAACGTCAACGGCGGTGCCATCGCCTTGGGCCACCCCCTGGCCGCGACCGGTGTTCGCCTGACCGTTACCCTGGCGCGCGAGATGAAGCGGGCCAAGGTGCGCTATGGAATTTCGTCGGCCTGTGTCGGCGGCGGACAAGGCATTGCCTTGCTGATCGAAAACCCTGAAGTTGCCTGAGCCTCGTCATGCCCAAGACTATGATCTATGAAGTGAAGGTGATGTTCGGCGACTGCGATCCGGCCGGCATCGTCTTCTTCCCCAATTTCAACAAGTGGATGGATGCTTCGTCCCTGCATTTCTTCATGGAATGCGGCATCCCGCCCTGGCGCGAGTTGATCAAGACCACCGGCATCGTTGGCACGCCCCTGCTGGAGATCCACACCAAGTTCATGCGTACCGCCACCTACGGCGAGACGCTGCAGGTGCACACCAGCGTCGAGGAGTGGCGCGACAAGGTGTTCATCCAAAAGCATGTGATCCAGCGCGGCGACACTGTGCTGTGCGAGGGCCGCGAGACGCGAGCCTTCGTGGTCCACCCGCCGGGCGAGCCCGATCGCATCAAGGCCATCCCTGTGCCGGCCGATATCAAGGCCAAGTGCAGCTAGGCCCGCCCTGAAGTTTTTTCCGTTCCGCAACTTTTTTCACCACGAGGAGACAGTCCATGAAACTCAAGAAAATCTCGGTTGCCATCGGCTCCCTGCTGATTGCTGGCGCCGCCCTGGCCGATATCACCATCGGCGTGACCCTGCCCCTGACCGGCCCCGCCTCCGGCCTGGGCATCCCCATGAACAACCAGTTCAAGCTCTGGCCCGCGACCATCGCCGGCGAGAAGATCAAGCTGGTGATCCTGGACGACGCCACCGATCCGACCAACGCCGTCAAGAACGCCCGTCGCTTCGTGACGGACGACAAGGCCGACCTGATCATCGGCTCGGCGGCCACCCCGGGTGCCATCGCCGTGGCCGACGTGGCCATGGAAACCCAGACGCCCCAGCTCGCAGGCTCGCCCGCCCAGTTGCCCCCTGGCAAGGACACCTGGACCTTCCGCCTGCCCCAGTCCAATGCGGTGATGTCGCATGCGGTCGTGGCCCACATGGTCAAACAGGGCGTCAAGACCGTCGGCTTCCTGGGCTACACCGACGCCTACGGCGAAGGCTGGATCAAGGACTTCACGCCCCTGGCCGAGAAGGCTGGCATCAAGGTGGTCGCCGCCGAGCGTTTTGCCCGCACCGACACCAGCGTCACCGCCCAGGCCCTCAAGCTGGTCTCGGCCAACCCCGACGCGATGCTGATCGTCGCCTCTGGCAGCGGCGCCGCCATGCCCCACAAGGCCATCGTCGAGCGAGGCTTCAAGGGCAAGATCTACCAGACGCACGCTGCGGCTACCCGTGACCTGATGCGCGTGGGCGGCAAGGACGTTGAAGGCGCCTACGTGGTCTCCGGCCCCGTGATCGCGCCCGAGCAGCTGCCCGATAGCCATCCTTCAAAGAAGACCGCGGTCGACTTCGTGACCCAGTACGAGAAGGCCAACGGCCCCGGCAGCCGCAACCAGTTTGCGGGTCACTCCTATGACGCGCTGATCGCACTGCAGAAGGCGGTTCCGATCGCCCTGAAGAAGGCCAAGCCTGGCACCAAGGAATTCCGCGCTGCGCTGCGTGAGGCCTTCGAGACCATGGGCCGCACCATCTTCGCCCATGGCGTCATGAACTGGACCAAGGACGACCACTGGGGCTACACCAACGAAACCGGTGTGATCGTCAAGGTCGTCAACGGCGACTGGAAAGTCGAGTAATCGCCGCCCCTGTCCGCGCCCCGGCCTGGCCCGGGGCTCGGGCTGTGGAGCGAGCCGCTGCCCGCCTGCGTGGGCGTCACGGCGGCTCTCTCAACCGCCCTCCTTCTTTGCGCTGACCTGGACACTCACATGGATTTCTCGATCGCCAGCATCCTGACGCTCGATGGCGTCACCAATGGCGCCGTCTACGCCCTCCTGGGCCTGGCCACGGTGCTGGTGTTTGCGGTGACCCGCATCATCTTTGTGCCCCAGGGCGAGTTCGTGGCCTACGGCGCGCTCACATTGGCCATGCTCAATGCCGGCCAGGTGCCTGGCACCGTCTGGCTTCTCCTGTGCCTCGCAGGTGTCGCGGCCTTGATGGACGCCCATGCCGCCTGGAAGCGTCACGCGCGCCTTGCGCCGGCCGCCGTGGCGATCCTGCGCACGCTGGCGATCCCGGTGCTGCTGTCGGCGCTGACCTGGTGGGCCGCACCGCATAAGTTTCCGCTGGCGGTGCAGGCCCTGCTGTCCGTCTGCCTGGTCACTGCCTTTGGCCCCTTGGTGTACCGCGTGGCCTATCAGTCGCTGGCCGACGCCACGTCCCTCGTACTGCTGATCGTCTCCATCGGCGTGCACTTCGCGATGACCGGCCTGGCCTTGTTGTTCTTCGGCGCGGAGGGCTTTCGCAACCCGGCCTTCTGGGAAGACCGCTTCCGCTGGGGCCCGGTGACCGTGGGCGGTCAGGCCATCATCATCGTGTTGTCCACCCTGGCCCTGATGGCGCTGCTGTGGCTGTTCTTCGAGCGCACGCTCTATGGCAAGGCGCTGCGCGCCACCGCGATCAACCGCCTGGGTGCACGCCTCATGGGGATTTCCTCGCACGCGGCCGGTCAGCTCACGCTGGCGATGGCGGCCCTGATCGGTGCGCTGTCGGGTCTGCTCATTGGCCCGACCACCACCATTTTTTACGACTCCGGCTTCCTGATCGGCCTCAAGGGCTTTGTCGCTGCAGTGATCGGCGGCCTGGCCAGCTACCCGGTGGCGGCGGTGGGGGCGATCTTCGTGGGCCTGGTCGAATCTTTCGGGTCCTTCTGGGCCAGCGCCTTCAAGGAAGTGATCGTCTTCACCCTGATCCTGCCGATCCTCTTGTGGCGATCCCTCGCCGGCGGCCACAGCGAGGACCACTGACATGCAAGCCTCACTCAAATCCCGCCTGGCGCTCCTGGCCGTCCTGCCTGTCATCGCCTTCCTGCCGCTGCCCGATTTCTGGATCACGCAGCTCAATTACATCGGGCTGTACAGCCTGGTCGTCATGGGCCTGGTGCTCCTGACCGGCGTGGGCGGCCTCACCTCCTTCGGGCAGGCGGCCTTCGTGGGCATCGGTGCCTACACCTCGGCCTACCTGTCGCTGCAGGCCGGCTTCTCGCCCTGGCTCACGGTGTTCGTGGGACTGGCCCTGACCGGCCTGAGCGCTCTGGTCCTGGGCTGGATCACCCTGCGCATGTCGGGCCACTACCTGCCGCTGGCCACCATTGCCTGGGGCCTGTCGCTGTATTACCTCCTGGGCAACCTGGACGCCTTGGGCAAGTACGACGGTCTGCTGGGTGTGCCGCCGCTCACGATCGGCGACCTGAACCTCAGTGGCGGTCGCCCCTTCTTCATCCTGTGCTGGGTGATGGTGCTGCTCGGGGCTTTCGGCCTGCTCAATCTGCTGGACTCGCGCACCGGCCGCGCCATTCGCTCGCTGCGCACCGGCGCGCAGATGGCCGAGGCCATGGGCGTCAACACGCTGCGCTACAAGATCGGCATCTTTGTCGTCGCCGCGCTCTTTGCCTGCGTGTCGGGCTGGCTGTTCGCGCACTTCCAGCGCACGGTCAACCCCTCGCCCTTCGGACTGAAGATGGGTATCGAGTACCTGTTCATGGCGGTGCTCGGGGGCGCGGCCCACATCTGGGGTGCGATCGGCGGTGCGCTTCTGACCAAGCTGCTCGAAGACCAGCTGCAGGTGCTGCTGCCCAAATTGATTGGCACCAGTGGCAGCTACGAGACCATCGTCTTCGGCATCATCCTGGTGCTGGTACTCAAGTTCATGCCGGACGGCCTGTGGTCCTTCGTCGACCAGCGCTGGCCCCGCAAGCGCCGCACCGACACCGACTGGACCGGCGCGCAGCCGCTGTCTGAACGGCCCCGGCCGGCCCGCGGCGAATGCGTGCTGCAGGTCGAGGCAGTACGCAAGGCGTTCGGCGGACTGGTGGCGGTCAACGACATCAGCTTTCAGGTGCATGCCGGCCAGATCATGGGGCTGATCGGTCCCAACGGCGCGGGCAAGTCAACCACCTTCAACCTGATCACCGGCCTGCTCGAGCTCACCTCGGGCCAGGTGAAGTTCCGCGGCGAGACCATCAGCGGCCTGTCCTCGCGCGAGATCGCCACGCGTGGCATCTCGCGCACCTTCCAGCACGTGAAGATGATTCCCGACATGACCGTGTTGGAGAACGTCGCCCTGGGCGCGCATCTGCGCGGCTCCCGGGGGGGCGTGGCGGCCATGCTGCGGATGGAGCGCGGCGAGGAACAGCGCCTGCTGCGCGAGGCCGCGATTCAGCTTGAGCGCGTGGGCATGAAGGATTCCATGCACGAACTGGCCGGCAACCTGGCCATGGGTCCGCAGCGCCTGCTGGAAATCGCCCGCGCCCTGTGCAGCGATCCGGCCTTGCTGCTGCTGGACGAACCCGCTGCCGGCCTGCGCCATAAAGAGAAACAGGCCCTGGCTGCTGTCCTGCGCCAGTTGCGCGAAGAGGGTATGAGCATCCTGCTGGTGGAGCACGACATGGACCTGGTGATGGACGTCTGCGACCGGCTGGTCGTCATGGAGTTCGGCACGCACCTGATGGAAGGCACGCCCGCCGAAGTCCAGCAAAGCCCCGCCGTACGCGCCGCCTACCTGGGCACCGAACACTGAGACCCGCACCATGAATTCCGCTTCGAATTCCACGACGCCCCTGCTGCAGGTCCAAGGCCTGAAGGCCGGCTACGGCAAGGCCGAAGTCCTGCATGGCATCGACCTGCAGGCCGCCGAGGGCGGTGTGATCACCGTCATCGGCCCCAACGGCGCGGGCAAGTCCACGCTGCTCAATGCCCTGATGGGCGTGCTGCCCACGCGCGGTCAGGTCCACTACCAGGGTCAGGACATCGCCACGCTCTCGCTCGAGGAGCGCGTCATGCTCGGTATCGCGCTCGTACCCGAGCGGCGCGAGTTGTTCGGGTCCATGAGCGTGGAGGACAACCTCGTACTCGGCGGCTATCGGCAGTTGCGCCGGGGCAACCGCAGCTGGCGCGAGCAGATGCAGGTGGTGTTCGACCTTTTTCCCCGCCTGAAGGAGCGTCGCGCGCAGGAAGCGGGCACGCTCTCCGGCGGCGAGCGCCAGATGCTGGCCGTGGGCCGCGCGCTCATGTCGCAGCCCAAGCTGCTGATGCTCGACGAGCCCAGCCTGGGTCTGGCGCCGCTGGTGGTGCGTGACATCTTCAAGACCATCGAGCGTCTCTCCGGCACGGGCGTCACCATCCTGCTGGTCGAACAGAACGCGCGAGCCGCTCTGGAAGTGGCCGACTACGGCTACGTGCTCGAAATGGGCGAGCTGGGCCTGCATGGGCCGGCCGCCGATCTCGCCAAGGACCCGCGCGTCATCGACACCTACCTGGGTGCGGCCCGCAAGGCCGCCTGAAACCGTCTTCCGTACCGCCATCGCCATGAATTACCAGCCGCCACTGGAAGACAGCCGATTCATCGCCTTCGATGTGCTGAAGGCCGACCGCGCGCTCGCGGCCCTGCCCGCGTTCGCGGAGGTGGACCGCGACCTCATGACCCAGGTCCTGGAAGAAGCCGGCAAGTTCGTCGCCGACGTGGTGGCGCCCCTGCAGACCGTGGGCGATCAGGTCGGCTGCCACTTCGAGCAGGGCCGCGTCACCACGCCGCCGGGTTTTCGCGATGCGTATCAGGCCTTCTGGCAGGCGGGCTGGCCCGCGCTATCCAGTGCCCCCGAGGACGGCGGCCAGGGCCTGCCCGCCATGCTCGAGGCGGTCCTGTACGAGATGCTCAGCGCCGCCAACCATGGCTGGACCATGGCCCCCGGCCTGCTGCATGGCGCGTATGAATGCATCAAGCACCATGCCAGTGACGACCTGAAGGCGCGGTATCTGCAGAAGGTCGCTACCGGCGAGTGGTTGGCCACGATGTGCCTGACCGAGCCCCATGCCGGAAGCGACCTGGGCCTGGCGCGCACGCGCGCGGTGCCGCAGCCCGATGGCAGCTATCGCCTCACGGGCACCAAGATCTTTATCTCTGGTGGTGAGCACGACCTGTCCGACAACATCGTGCACCTGGTGCTCGCGCGCCTGCCCGATGCACCGCCCGGCCCCAAGGGCCTGTCGCTGTTTCTGGTGCCCAAGTTCATGCCCGATGGCTCGCGCAGCGCGGTGCATTGCGACCGCATCGAGGAGAAGATGGGCCTGCACGGTAGCCCCACCTGCGTGATGCGCTTTGACGACGCCAGTTGCTGGATCGTGGGCGAACCCGGGCGCGGCCTCGCCGCCATGTTCATCATGATGAACGCAGCCCGCCTGCATGTCGCCCTGCAGGGCGTGGGCCTGCTGGATGCCGCGTGGCAGAAGGCGAACGCCTACTCCCTGGAGCGCCGCCAGATGCGTGCGCCGGGCCGAGGCAAGTCCGCTGCCGAAGCCGACTTGATTGCCGAACACCCCGCCATGCGCCGCATCCTGGACACCCAGCGTGCCTGGATCGATGGCGGACGCGTGCTGGCCTATCGCACCGCGCTGGAGCTGGATCGGGCCAAGCACCTGGCCAGCGCCGACCCGGCAGCGGCTGCGAGCGCGCAGCGCTGGTGCAGCCTGATCACGCCGGTCCTCAAGTCGGCCTGGACCGAGCAGGCCTTCGCCGGCGGCAGCGCCTGCCTGCAGGTGCTCGGTGGCCACGGGTACGTCAGCGAATGGGGTATCGAGCAGATCGTGCGCGACTCGCGCGTGGCCATGATCTACGAGGGCACCAATGAGATTCAGGCCATCGACCTGCTGGTGCGCAAGGTGCTCGCCGACGGCGGGCAGGGCCTGTCCGCGCTGTTGGTCGACCTGGCCGCGCAGCTGCCCGAAGGCCATGCGGGCCAGGGCCGTGTTCGCCGGCTGGAGGCCGTCACCGCCACGCTGGTCCAGGCCGCGCCTGGCGACGCCACCTTGCCCTATGAGGTGGCCGACGACTACCTGCGCGCTGTCGCTCTGGTCCTGCTCGATTGGGCATGGGCACGCATTGACGCGACGCCGGGCGCGCAGGTGCCGCGCTGGCAGGCGCCGCGCCAGGCGCTGGTCCGACACGTACTGCCCGAGTTCGAGATGCGCCTGCGGATCATCGAAAGCCGATGCGCCGAATCTCGCGAAGGCGCGGTGGCCTGATGGCTGGCGCTTCCACCGCCACGTCGGGCAGCCGCCGTACGGCCGATGCCTTGCCACCGGCGGTGGCCGTCGAGAAGATCGACAGCCACTACCTGGAGAGCCTGATCGGCTACAACGCGCGCCGTGCAGCGCTGGCGGTGATCGATGTCTTTCTCGAGCGCATGGCGGTCTACGCGCTGCGTCCCGTCGATTTCTCTGCGCTGTCCCTGATCCGCCATAACCCGGGCATCACCTCCCGCCAGCTGTGTGGTGCGCTGGGTGTGTTGCCCCCCAACCTGGTGGGCATGATCAACCGCTTTGAAAAGCGCGGGTTGGTGATGCGCCGCCCGCATCCGGTCGACGGCCGGGCCCAAGGCCTGCACCTCACGGACCCGGGCGAGGCGCTCATGGCGCAGGCTGAAACCACGGCTTCACAGCTGGAGAAGGACGTGGCCAGCCGCCTCACCGAACGCGAGCGCACCACCCTGATGACGCTGCTGCAGAAGATCTACCTCTGAGCGCGTGCACGCCAGTGGCGGCCCTGCGGTTCCTATAATTTTTGGAAACCCTCCGGAGTAATTCCATGATTCAAGGAAAGACCGCCCTCGTCACCGGCTCCACCAGCGGCATCGGCCTGGGCGTTGCCGAGGCCCTGGCCCGCCAGGGCGCGAACCTCATGCTCAATGGCTTCGGCGACGCGCAGGGGGCGTTGGATTGCATCCGCGCACTGGGCGTCAAGGCCAGCCACCACGGGGCCGACATGTCCAAGCCCGCCGAAATCGAAGCCATGATGCATGCCGCCGAGCGCGAGTTCGGCGGGATCGACATCCTGGTGAACAACGCCGGCATCCAGCATGTGGCCGCCGTCGAGGACTTTCCCGTGGAAAAGTGGGACGCGATCCTGGCCATCAACCTCTCCAGCGCATTTCACACCATGCGCCTGGCGATTCCCGCCATGCGACGCAGGAACTGGGGCCGCATCCTGAACATCGCGTCCACGCACGGCCTGGTGGCGTCGGCCCAGAAGTCGGCCTATGTGGCAGCCAAGCACGGCCTGGTCGGCCTCACCAAGGCCGCCGCCCTCGAAACCGCCACCACGGGCGTCACCGTCAACGCGATCTGTCCCGGCTGGGTGCTCACGCCTTTGGTGCAAAAGCAGATCGATGACCGGGCCCAGGCGCAGGGCATTCCGGTGGAACAGGCCGCAGCCGCCTTGCTGGGGGACAAGCAGCCCTCCCTGCAGTTCACCACCCCCGAGCAGCTCGGGGCGCTGGCGGTGTTCCTCTGCTCGGACGCAGCCATCAATGTGCGCGGCGCGGCCTGGAACATGGACGGCGGCTGGGTCGCCCAATAGGGTTCGGAGCCATCCGGGCTGCAAGCCCTCAGGCCTGCACCTTCAGCCGAATCGCCTCGACCGCCCAGCCCTGTTCGCGCAGGCGGCCCGTGAGCATGGGCAGCAGCTGGCGCAGCTTGGCCGCTGCCGCATTGCCCTGGACCAGCAGGCACCACTGTGTGCCTTCGATCGGCCCGGCCTTGACCGCGGGCCGCAGGGCTACCGGGATCAGCGACTGCACGGCCTGCAGCCGCTCGCTGGATTCACGCGCCAACTGCGCCAGGGCCGCCAGGGTGGGGGATTCCTCGGCCGCCTGCTGCAGTGAAACGGGGTGCAAGCGTCGGGGTGGGGCGGTGGACATTGGGCGTGCGGGCAGGGCGCCGAGATTATCCCGCACGGTCTGCTCCAGAGGTCGACCCCACCCGCCCGGTGGGTAAAATGCCCGGTTTGACCGCCCGGCCATCCGGCTGGCAGTCTCGCCTCCCTGCACAACTCGTAAAGGATGGCGCCGCCTGGCCGCTCCCGAGGCAGCCTGTCGGACGCCCGTGTCCATGGCCAAGAACTTCCTCACCCAGATCTTCGGTTCGCGCAACGACCGTTTGCTCAAGACCTACCGCAAGACCGTGGACCGCATCAACGCCCTGGAGCCCCAGCTCGAGGCCCTGAGCGACGAGGCCCTGCGCGCCAAGACCCAGGAATTCCGCGACCGCGTGGCCGCCGGCGAAGCGCTCGACGCGATCCTGCCCGAGGCCTTCGCCGTCGTGCGCGAGGGCTCCAAGCGCGTCATGAAGATGCGCCACTTCGACGTGCAGATGCTCGGGGGCATGGCCCTGCACTTCGGCAAGATCGCCGAAATGCGCACCGGTGAGGGCAAGACCCTGACCGCCACGCTGCCGGTGTACCTCAACGCGCTGGCCGGTCAGGGCGTGCATGTCGTCACCGTGAACGACTACCTCGCCAATCGCGACGCCCAGTGGATGGGGCGCCTGTACAACTTCCTGGGCATGACCGTAGGCGTGAACCTCCCGCAGATGCCGCGCGAGCAGAAGCAGGCCGCCTACCGCTGCGACATCACCTACGGCACCAACAACGAGTTCGGCTTTGACTACCTGCGTGACAACATGGTCTACGAGGTGGCCGACCGCGTCCAGCGCGGGCTGGCCTACGCCATCGTCGACGAGGTCGACTCCATCCTGATCGACGAGGCCCGTACGCCCCTGATCATCAGCGGCCAGGCCGAGGACCAGACCGACCTCTACGTCGCGATGAACCGCATCGTGCCCCGCCTGGCGCGCCAGGAGGGCGAGGCTGACCCGCGCACCGGCGAGGGCGTCACCAAACCCGGTGACTTCACTGTCGACGAGAAAAGCCGCCAGGTGTTCCTCACCGAGCAGGGCCACGAGACCGCCGAGAGCCTTCTGCTGGGACTGGGTCTGATCGCCGAGGGCGCCACGCTCTACGACCCGGCCAACATCTCCCTCATGCACCACGTGTACGCGGCGCTGCGGGCCAATCACCTGTACTTCCGCGACCAGCACTACGTGGTGCAGGAAGGCGAGGTGGTGATCGTCGACGAATTCACCGGTCGTCTGATGGCGGGCCGCCGCTGGAGCGATGGCCTGCACCAGGCCGTCGAGGCCAAGGAGGGCGTGTCGATCCAGCCCGAGAACCAGACGATGGCCTCGATCACCTTCCAGAACTACTTCCGCCTGTACGGCAAGCTCGGCGGCATGACCGGCACGGCCGACACCGAGGCCTATGAGTTCCAGGAGATCTACGGCCTCGAGACCGTAGTCGTACCGCCCAATCGCCCCAGCCGTCGCGAGGACCAGCTCGATCGCGTCTACAAGACCACGAAGGAAAAGTACGACGCCGCCATTCAGGACATCCGCGACTGCCACGAGCGTGGGCAGCCGGTGCTCGTGGGCACCACCTCCATCGAGAACTCCGAAATCATTGACCAGCTGCTCGAACAGGCGGGCCTGCCGCACCAGGTGCTCAATGCCAAGCAGCATGCCCGCGAAGCCGAGATCGTCGCCCAGGCCGGCCGGCCCAAGATGATCACCATCGCCACCAACATGGCGGGCCGCGGCACCGACATCGTTCTGGGGGGCAACGTGGAGAAGGCCATCGAAGCGGTCGAAGCCGATACCTCGCTGGACGACGCTGCCAAGGCCTCGCGCATCGCGCAGCTTCGCGAGCAATGGCAAAAGGACCATGCCCACGTGGTGGCTCAAGGTGGCCTGCGCATCATCGCCACCGAGCGCCACGAGTCGCGCCGCATCGACAACCAGCTACGCGGCCGGTCAGGCCGCCAGGGCGACCCAGGCTCGTCGCGCTTTTACCTGAGCCTGGACGATCCCCTCATGCGGATCTTCGCTGGCGAACGGGTCAAGGCCATCATGGACCGCCTGAAGATGCCCGAGGGCGAGGCCATTGAAGCGGGCATCGTCACCCGCAGCATCGAGAGCGCACAGCGCAAGGTCGAGGCGCGCAACTTCGACATGCGCAAGCAGCTGCTCGAATACGACGACGTGGCCAATGACCAGCGCAAGGTCATCTACCAGCAGCGCAACGACATCCTGGATGCGGGTGACCTCGCGGCCCAGATCGAGTCGCTGCGCGAAGGCTGCTTTACCGACCTCGTGCGCCAGTACGTGCCGGTCGAGTCGGTCGAAGAACAGTGGGACCTGGCCGGCCTGGAAAAAGCCCTGGCTGACGAGTGGGGCATGACCGTGCCGTTACAGCAGAAGGTGCAGGTCGCTGACAGCGTCACTGACGAAGACATCGTCGAGGAAGTCAGTGTCGCGGCCCATGCGGCCTTCAAGCAGAAGGTGCAGCAGATCGGCGAGGCCAATTTCACCCAGTTCGAGCGTATGGTGCTGCTGCAAAGCATCGACACCCATTGGCGCGAGCACTTGTCGGCGCTGGACTATCTTCGCCAGGGCATCCACCTGCGCGGCTATGCCCAAAAGCAACCCAAACAGGAATACAAGCGAGAAGCCTTCGAACTCTTTGGTCAGTTGCTTGACTCGGTGAAGAACGAAGTCACGCGCACCCTCATGACCGTGCGTGTGGAATCGTCCGCGCAACTCGATCAGGCTGCCGAAGCCATCGAAGGACGCGCCGAGCGCATCGCCAACGTCACCTACACCGCACCCACTGAGACCGGAGAGCCCGAGACCTCGGTTGATGCCGCCACTGCGCGAGCCGGCGGCGGCATGCCGCGTGTTGGCCGCAACGATCCCTGCCCCTGCGGCAGCGGCAAGAAGTTCAAGCAGTGCCACGGCAAGCTCAATTGAACGCGCGATCGGTCGCCACTGGCGCGAAAGACGCTACTCACGCCTGAGTTGTTCGCTCCGCAGTAAGGCGAAAAGCGCCTCTTCCGCGAAATATTTTGTAAGAACCCCTGTCAGAGATGACAGGGGTTTTTTTGTTACGCGGACTCGTGATGCTCTTCAATTTACGGGTGTTCAACAGGGAGTCCTATATGACCGCTATTTCACCTATCCAAAGTGCCGAATTCGTCGCTCCGACAGCGGGCGCCTTTCCTACAGACCGTGTGTCTCAGAGTGCATCGTCGATGAGTGCACTGCGGGGGCGACCCCGCCGCGGGCCGGGCCTGGCTCTGCACTTGCGTCGCCGTATCACCCGCGATTTCCTTCCGCGCTGGCACGGTGAGTGGGGCGGCAAACCTCTGACCCAAGGTCTCGTGCCCGGCGCCGATGCGGTGCGCCTGGACGGCAACGATTACCTGTCCGTTACAGGCCATCCCCGCATCGTCCAGGCGCAGATCGACAGCCTGCGGTGCAACCAGGATGTTGTTGTGCAATCGAGCGTGTTCCAGTTGACAGGTTCTCCGACCCATTGCCTGGAGCGCTTGCTGGCGGACTGGGTGGGTGCAGACTGCGCGCTCCTGTGCCAATCCGGTTATGCCGCCAACCTAGGACTGCTGCAGGTGGTCGCAGATCCTGAGACGCCGGTCTATATCGACAGCCTGGCGCACATGTCGCTGTGGGAGGGCGTGCGCGCCGCAGGGGCCACTGCGCAGGCATTCCGCCACAACGACCCGGCGCACCTGGAGCGGATGATCCAGCGGCATGGCCCGGGCCTGGTGATCGTGGACTCCGTCTACAGCACCACTGGGGCGCTCTGTCCGCTGGCCGACGTGATCGATATCGTGCACCGCCACGACTGCATGGTCCTTGTGGATGAATCCCATTCGCTGGGAACCCATGGCCCACAGGGGCGCGGTCTATGCGCCGAGCTGGGTCTTACCGACCGCGTGCATTTCATCAGCGCCAGCCTGGCCAAGGCGTTCGCCGGGCGCGCGGGCTTCTTCACGATGCCGGATGAATTGCGCTACTACCTCATGTCCAGGAGTTTCCCGAGCATCTTCAGCTCCAGCCTGTTGCCGCATGAAGTCGCTGGCCTGTCTGCGACCTTGGACGTCTTGCGTGACAGCGACGCGGCGCGCGCTCGCCTGCGGCGGCACACGGTGCGTGTCCGCCAGTGCCTGTCCGGATTGGGGTACCCGATCGCACACGGCTCCGAGCAGATCGTGGCGCTTGAGGCCGGACCTGAAGTCAACACGCTGGTCCTGCGCGACGCACTCGAGTCGCGTGGCATCTTCGGTGCGGTCTTTGCGGCCCCTGCGACAGCGCGCAATCGCTCCATGGTCCGTCTCACCCTCAGCGCCGCTTTGACCGACGCGGAGCTGGGGCATCTGGAGCAGGTGGCTGCAGATGTTGCGCCCCTGGTGCGTCCATGGGAGTGGCCCATCGCCCGCCGTCAACGCGCCAACGCCACCCCTGGGGGCGCTTCAGTCGTCGATCCTGCGCCTTGCCTGACCTGAAAGCCAGGCATGGTAACCCTGCAGCGAGGCCGGCAGGGTCGAGGCTGGCAGTTCGTAAAGGGCCGCCAGCAGCGTATCCACTCCTGCTGGCGAAAAAGCCGGCAGGAGTTCGTAGTCGCCCTTGAGCGCCAGCGCCTGCCGAACCTCGACGGGCGCCAGCCGTCTGCCCCGGCGGATATCCTGCAGCCCAGGCCTATCGACGCCATGCAACTCTGCGACTTCAGCCATCGCCGCCAGGCCGTCGCGTGTTTCCAGTTGCAGCCAGCTCACTCGTCCCTCGGCATCCATGCCCAGGACGCCGAAGGGTTGTCCGATCATCACGTACTCGCTCCATTGGCCTGCGGCGTAAGTGCGCAGGGCGGACTGCACGCCGGGCGTGCCCAACAGCTTGAGCTGCTCCGGGCGAAGGGTGCATCGCCAGATCAGATCGTGTTGCCGATGGCGTCGGTCGGAAAGCGTCCCCACCGCTTCGATCAGCTGCGCTGCGACATCATCGGCCTGTTTCGGGATGTACTGGTCGATGAGCCCCCGGTTGAAAGCGCCCACCGCAACACGCTCGTCGGCCTGTCCGGTCAGGAGGATGCGTGCGCCCGGCCATTCCGTGAGCTCGCTCAGGACCTGAAGGCCGTCCATGCCCGGCATGGAAAAGTCCACCACGCAGGCCTGGGTCAGGTCATAGCGGTCAGGCGTGCGTGCCCAGTACGCGAGGATCTGCGGGATCAGCGGCTTGCCCTGGCGCCAGAGGTCCACCATGTTCTGCTGGTGCCAACGGTCTTGCTCCCAGCGCCGGATCTCTCGGTGGAGGAAATAGATGCACCGGGCGGGTCGTTGGAACATCTGGACATGCCACTGCTGCGGTAGGACCATGGCGAGGACTTCGAGGTACTCAGAATCGTCATCCAGGAACACCACGCTGCCCGGCCTGTGGAACAGGGGAAAACTCATACGAGGGGGAGTTCAATGATGAAGCGGGCACCACAGCCTGGTGCGGATTCGACCCGGATACTGCCCCTGGACGCATGCACCACCCGCTGGCAAAACGCCAGGCCCAAGCCATGCCCGGTGTCCTGGTTGGTGGAGACAAAAGGCTGGAACAGTCGATCCTGCAGGGTGCTGTCGATGCCGATCCCGCGGTCACGCAACATGATGCGGCCTGCACGTCCATGCCCGTGTGCCACCGCGACCTGAAGGTACAAGTCGCCCGGCCGGGGAGGCTCGGACAGGCATGCCATGGACCGCAGGGCGTTCTTGATCAGGTTATCAAGGACCTGCGTGAAGAGCGCCTGGGAACTTTGAAATGAAAAGTCTTCGAGTACCTCGACCTGGACGGATCTACGCTCGTAGGCATTTCGGTACGGGAAGCCCTGGACGGCCTTGTGGACGACCTCGGCTGCAGCCACCCTCTCGTAGGGTGGAGGCGGCTGCAGCAGTCGGGCGTTCGTGATCTGCATGTCGATGTGCCGGTTCATCTGGCGCACCGTCGCATGCAGGCGATCTGTGAGCTCGGTAAGTGACCCCCCAGGATCTGGCGGTGCCCGACGCGCCTGCTCGCGAAAGCCGTCGCCAATCAGCGCGATGGTCGACAGCGGCGTGCGCAACTCGTGCGCCATGATCCCCATGGTGCCTAGCGCCTGTCTGAGTTGCTCGCGCCGCAGGTTGGAAGAGGAGATGCCCAGAATCAGCCCCATGGACCAAGCAAAGCCGAAGACCACGCCATGGGTGATGGTGTTCTCGATCGAGGTCGGTGGCAACGGCGGCCCGGCGATCGCGAACAGGCCCCAGCCGGCCACCAGCCCCGAGGCAATGCCGATCGTCGCGATGCGCCAATCGGTCAATTGGTAGTAGATCAGGAACATCGCGCACATCGTCGCAAACCAGACCGCGTTGCGCTCATTGCACAGATACATCCAGGTGAAGTAGACCGGCAGGGTGATCCAGAACATCGCGCTCAGAACGATGGTGGCCGTGCGGCTCGGCGGTTGTGCCTGCAGGCTGGGTAGTGCCAAAGGGAGCAAGCCCAGCAGACTCACCGCCAAGCGCTGCCAAAGTCGCTCATACGGCTGAGGGACCCAGTTGGTCCATATGGCATAGAACAGTGGATTCCCGATAGCACACGACAGGCCCAAGGCCCGTATGCGCCACCGCGAGGGGTGCAGGATGGGTTCCACCAGCGGCTGGGGCACTCTGGCGAAGGCAAACAAGCGCGTCCGCGGTGACCAGCGCTTGCAGGAGGCGAGGGACATGAGGCGTTGAAGAGGAGAGGGGCTCGGCAGTACGAGCGATTTCGGCCAGTACGTTCTTTTGTAATGATATGGTGTTACTGAAATCGCCGGGTCGATCTAAAAAATGAGTTCTCCTGTTAACTTTGACAATGTGCGCCTGGACAGCATCTTGAGTGACTGGATGGCGGCATTGAGCGAATTCGCGGTCGCCGCCATCGCGGTGCTCGGGCCGGACCGGTTCGGTGGGGACGATGACCGTCAGGCGCTTTGCGTGCATCCCCCCTCGGCTCGCGACGTCGTGTGTGCGCTGGCCGAGAGCCAGGAGTTCGGGGCGCCGTGGCGGGAATCCGACGCGCCCCTGGTCGCTTGGCAGCACATCGCCCGAAGCTGCCAGCCTGGCGCGTCGAGATGGCGGATGCTCGCTCTGGCCCACGGGTTCAAGACCATGGTGCGCGTGGAGTTTCCCTTGCCGGCAAACCGCGCTTTTGAATGCTTCATGTTCAGTCCGCGCGAACTCGTGGACAGGTCCGACGCCGCGTTGCTGGTGTGGTCTACGCTCAATGTCTGGCCGCTGGTCAAGCGCTGCATTGCCCAGGCGCGCTCATCATTGAGCCCGCGCGAGCGACAATGCCTGATACTCGCCTTCAACGGTCTGACGGCCCGAGAGAGTGCGGATCAGCTGCTCTGCACCGAGAGAACCGTCAACTACCATCTGGCCAACGCGATGGCCAAGCTGAAGGTGGAAAACAAGCTGGCCGCTATCCAGCGCGCCTGCTGGATCGGCGCCATCTGAGGCAGGCTCGCAGAAGAATCGGAGAGTGGGACCCCTACATGTTTCTGGCCATCGATGTCGGCAATACACGCCTGAAATGGGCACTTTACGAGCAGGCACGCCCCGGCGCCTTGGCGGTCGCGCAAGGTGCCGAGTTTCTGGAGAACATCGACAAGCTCTCGGGTGGGGCTTGGCGTGACCTGCCCGCGCCCCGCCAGATGCTGGGTTGCGCGGTCGCTGCGGATGCCGTCAAGATCCGCGTGCGTGAGCAAATGGAAGAGTTATGGGATGTGCCCATGCACTGGGTTCATGCCAGCCCTTCCGAGGCGGGGCTGACCAACGGCTACGACCATCCCACCCGCTTGGGGGCCGATCGCTGGGTTGCCATGATCGGCGCGCGCCACCGCGTCTTGGCCCAGGGCCAGGCGCGTCCTCTGGTGGTGGTCATGGTGGGCACGGCGGTTACGGTCGAGGCGGTCAGTGCAGACGGCCGCTTCCTCGGCGGGTTGATCCTGCCGGGCCACGGCATCATGCTGCGCGCCCTGGAGTCCGGCACGGCTGGCCTGCATGTACCCACTGGCGATGTACGCGAGTTCCCCACCAATACCAGCGACGCGTTGACCAGTGGGGGGACCTACGCCATCGCAGGCGCAATCGAGCGGATGATGACGCACCTGCGCCGGCGCAGCGGGGAGGAGCCCGTGTGCATCATGACTGGCGGCGCCGGCTGGAAGATGGCGCCCTCGATGTCGGTGCCCTTCGAGCTGGTGGACAGCCTCATCTTCGACGGCCTCCTGGAGATCGCGCAGCGGCGCGCGGCCGCCTGAGCTGCCTCGCAGCGGGCAGCCTCAGGCGGGTGGCCGGGCCAGCCAGGCGTTGGCCAGCTGCACCCAGTAAGTGGCGCCCAGCGGAATCAGGTCGTCATTGAAGTCGTAACTCGGGTTGTGCAGCATGCAGGGCCCGCCGCCGTGTCCCATCTCGCGGTGCGTGCCGTCGCCGTTGCCGATGAAGCAATAGGCGCCAGGCCGTGCCTGCAGCATGAAGGCGAAATCCTCCGCGCCCATGGTGGGCTCCTGCATGTGCACGTTGTCCGCGCCGACGATGCTCGCCATCACCTCGCGCGCGAAACGCGCCTGCGCTTCGCTGTTTACGGTCGGGGGGTAGTTGCGTTCGAACTCGAACTCGCATTGCGTGTCGTGCGCGGCGCAGACGTGCTCGGCCACCTGACGCATGCGCCGCTCGATCATGTCGAGTACCTCCATCGTGAAGGTACGCACCGTACCCTGCAGCTCGCAGCTGTCCGGCACCACATTGGTGGCCTCGCCGCCGTGGATCATGGTGACCGAGATCACGCCGGCGTCCACCGGTTTTTTGTTACGGGTGATGATGGTCTGAAAGGCCTGCACCATCTGGCAGGCCACGGGCACCGGGTCGATGCCGTTGTGGGGTAGGGCGGCGTGACAGCCTTTGCCGCGGATCGTGATCTTGAACTCGCTGGCCGAGGCCATCACCGGTCCGGGGCTCAGGGCGAAGCTGCCCACCGGCATGCCGGGCCAGTTGTGCATCCCGAAGACGGCCTCCATGGGAAACTGCTCGAACAAGCCGTCCTGGATCATCTCGCGCGCCCCGCCCCCGCCTTCCTCGGCCGGCTGGAAGATCAGGTAGATGGTGCCGTCGAAGTCACGGTTCGCCGCCAGGTGCTGCGCCGCCGCCAGCAGCATGGCGGTATGGCCATCGTGACCGCAAGCGTGCATCTTGCCAGGGTGACGGCTGGCGTGGGCGAAGGTGTTGAACTCCTGCATGGGCAGGGCATCCATGTCGGCGCGCAGACCGATCGCTCGCTCACTGCGGCCGTTCTTCAGGATGCCCACCACCCCGGTGGTGCCCAGGCCGCGGTGAATCGGAATGCCCCACTCGGTCAGCTTGGCGGCCACCAGGTCGGCGGTGCGTTTTTCCTGGAAGCAAAGCTCTGGGTGGGCGTGCAGGTCTCGGCGCAACGCTGCGATCGCCGCGGCCTGGGTGACGATGGAGTCGAGGATTTTCATGGCAGGTTCGCCTGGGGTCGGGAAGGTCAGTTGCCAGTCTAGCCGCGCCGCCGCCAGGGCATCCGAACTGGGCCAGAATGCCACCATGAACGCCCTGACTGCTGCGACCGACGCGCTGGACCCCCGAGCCCTGGCGCTGGCTCAGACTTTGGTTCGCATGAACACCGTGAGCGCCAACTCCAACCTCCAGTTGATCCACTTCGTGCGCGATGAACTGGCGGCCCTTGGGGTACGCGCGCGCCTGACCTACAGCGCCGACAAGACCAAGGCCAACCTCTTCGCCACCCTGGGCGAGGGTCGGCCAGCCGGCGTGATCTTGTCGGGGCACACCGACACCGTCCCCTGGGACGGCCAGGCCTGGCAGGACGACCCCTTGGCGGGTGCCGTGCGCGATGGTCGCCTCTACGGCCGGGGCTCGGCCGACATGAAAGGCTTTATCGGCCTGGCACTGGGCCATGCCCGCCACTTCCTCGAGAGCGACGCGCCCTTTGCCGTCCACCTGGCCCTCAGCTTCGACGAAGAAGTCGGCTGCCTGGGTGTCAAGGAGCTCATCGCGGACCTTCGAGACGCCGGCATTCGGCCGTTGGCGTGCATCGTGGGCGAGCCTACGAACATGGTGCCAGCCATCGCTCACAAGGGGGTGTGGCGCTACCGCTGCTGCGTGCGTGGCAAGGAGGCGCATTCATCGCTCACACCGCAGTCGGTCAATGCGATCGAGATGGCCGCGCGTGTCGTGGGCAAGCTGCGGGATATGGCCGAACGCTTCGAGCGCGAGGAGCCCCGCTACGAAGGCTTCGACGTGCCCTTTTCCACCGCCAGCGTGGGTCAGTTTCATGGCGGCATCGCAGATAACGTGGTGCCGCGCGACGCCGAATTCCGCTACGAGTTCCGCGACCTGCCCACAGCCGACGCCCGCGCGATGCAGGCCGAGCTCATCGCGCATGCGCGCTCGCTCGAGCCCACCATGAAGCGGGTCGCGCCAGATGCGGGCTTCAGCTTCGAGACCCTCTGCGAGGTTCCCGCCTTCCAGGGGTCCGCCGACGATGCAGTCACCCGGCTTGCACAGCGCCTGGCCGGCGAGCGCCGCGTCACCCAGGTGGCCTTCGGCACCGAAGCGGGCCTGTTCAAGACCGCGGGCATTCCCACCGTGGTGTGCGGTCCCGGCAGCATCGAGCAGGCCCACCAGCCCGATGAATATGTGAGTCTCGAGCAGCTCGCGCGCTGCCAGGCCTTTCTGCGCGGGCTGGCTGCCAGCCGCGAGATCGGATAAGCACGATGGGCGCCCGAGAGGCACACCCCGGCGCTGACCCGTTCACCGTGCGCGGTGCCTGCCCGCACGACTGCCCCGACACCTGCGCCCTGGTGACCACCGTGAAGGACGGCATCGCCACCGAGGTGCGCGGTAACCCCGCCCACCCGATGACGGCGGGTGTGCTGTGCACCAAGGTCTCGCGCTACGCCGAACGTACCCACCACCCCGAGCGCGTCCTCAAGCCTTTGCGTCGCACCGGCCCCAAGGGCGCAGGCCAATTCGAGCCGGTCGGATGGGACGAGGCCCTGAGTGAGATCGCGGCTCGTCTCGGTGCGATCGCCGCGCGCGACCCGCAGGCCATCCTGCCTTACAGCTACGCCGGCACCATGGGCCTGGTGCAGGGCGAGGCGATGGCCGGCCGCTTCTTTCATCGCCTCGGGGCATCGCTGCTCGATCGCACGATCTGTGCAGCCGCTGGCGGCGAGGCCCTGGTGCACACCTTGGGCGCCAAGGTAGGCATGCGGGTGGAATTCTTCGCCGAATCCCGTCTGATCCTGATCTGGGGTAGCAACTCCATCGCCAGCAACCTGCATTTCTGGCGCCTGGCGCAGCGGGCGCGGCGTGCAGGTGCCCGACTTGTGTGCATCGACCCGCGACGTACCGAGACCGCTGAAAAATGCGATGAGCACGTGCAGCTGCAGCCTGGCACCGACGCAGCCCTGGCGTTGGCGATGATGTACGAGCTTGTGGTGAACGACTGGCTGGACCACGACTACATCGCCCGCCATACCCTCGGGTGGGAGGCCCTGCGCGAACGGGCCTTGCAATGGCCGCCCGAGCGCGCTGCCGCGGTGTGCGGTGTGCCCGTGTCGCAGATCCGCGAACTGGCTCGCAACTACGGCACGATGTCTCCGGCGGCGATCCGCCTGAACTACGGCATGCAGCGCGTGCGCGGAGGCGGCAATGCGGTCCGAGCGATCGCTTGTTTGCCCGCATTGACCGGCGCGTGGCGCCATCGCGCGGGGGGGCTCCTGCTGTCGAACTCGGGGCGCTTTCCGGCGCGACGCGAAGCCTTGCAACGCCCCGACCTGCTCGGCGAGCGCCGTCCCCGCACCATCAACATGAGCACCATTGGCGACGACCTGCTGCGGTCCGCCTCGCCTGCATTCGGTCCGCGCATCGAGGCGGTGATCGTCTACAACAGCAACCCGTTGGCCGTGGCGCCAGACTCCGGTCGTGTGGTGCAGGGCTTCGCACGCGAGGACCTGTTCACGGTGGTCCTGGAGCATTTCCAAACTGACACCGCCGACTACGCCGACTACGTGCTGCCCGCCACCACGCAGCTTGAACACTGGGACATCCACGGCGCCTACGGTCACACCGACGTCCTGCTCAATCGCCCCGCCATCGCCCCCGTGGGAGAGGCGCTGCCCAATACCGAAATCTTTCGTCGCCTGGCGTCGCGCATGGGGTACACCGACCCGTGTTTCTCCGAGGATGATGAAAGCCTGTGCCGCACCGCCTTTGCCGACGTGGTCGATTTCGAGCGCCTGCTGGCCGACGGGTTCGCGCCCTTACCCGTCCACGAGGCGCCCTTCGCGCAGGGCGGCTTCTCCACACCTTCGGGCCGCTGCGAGTTTTTCAGCGAACGCCTGGCGCGCCGCGGGATGGACGGCCTGCCCGATCACGTACCGAACTACGAAACCCCCGGCAGCGACACCCGGTATCCGCTGGCCATGATCTCTCCGCCCGCGCGCCATTTCCTCAACTCCAGCTTCGTCAACGTCAAGAGCCTGCGTGATATCGAGGGCGAGCCGGTGCTTGAAATCAGCGCGCAGGACGCCGCTACACGCGGCATCACCTCGGGCCGCGTGGTGCGCGTGTTCAATGATCGCGGCGACTACCACTGCAAGGCCATCATCTCGGATCGTGCGCGCCCAGGCGTGGTCAACGGCCTGGGCATCTGGTGGCGCAAGCTGGGACCGCGGGGCACCAACGTGAACGAGTTGACCAGCCAGAAGCTCACGGACCTGGGCCGCGGTCCGGTGTTCTACGACTGCCTGGTCGACGTGCAAGCGCTGTGAACCGCCGCCGGGTGGTCAGGATCGCGGCCGCTGCAGTGGTCGGGGCTGCCGTGCTGGGCCTGGCCGGATGCGCCAACCTGGGCTACTACTGGCAATCGGCCAGCGGGCATGTGCGGGTGATGAATGCGGCCCGCCCTGTGTCCGATTGGTTGCTGGACCCGCAGGCCGACGAGCGCCTCAAGCGCCAGTTGCAGACAGCGCAGCGGATCCGCACCTTCGCCACCCGTGCGCTGCACCTGCCGGACAACCCCAGCTATACCCGCTATGCCGACCTGCGACGCAGTGCGGTGCTCTGGAATGTAGTGGCGGCGCCGCCGCTGTCGCTCACGTTGCGGACCTGGTGCTTTCCCGTGGCTGGTTGCGTGGGCTATCGGGGTTACTACGACGAGGCGAAGGCTCAGGCCGAAGCGGACGCCCTGCGCGGGCAGGGCCTGGATGTCGCCGTGTACCCGGTGCCGGCGTATTCCACGCTGGGGTGGATGAACTGGGCGGGCGGTGATCCGCTCCTGAACACCTTCATCCATTACCCCGAAGGCGAGTTGGCGCGGCTGGTCTTGCACGAACTCGCGCACCAGGTGGTCTACATCAAGGACGACACCGCGTTCAACGAATCCTTCGCCACCGCCGTCGAGCGGCTAGGGGTTCAGCAGTGGCTGGAGAGCGAGGCCGACGAAACGGCGCGACGCGAGTACGCGCAGGTGCGCCAGCGCCGTGAGCGGTTCCACGCCCTGACCCGGACGACGCGCGAGCAGCTGGCGGCAGCCTACGCCACGCCCCCCACCTCTGAGCTCGGGTCCGAGGCCTTGTTGGCGCGCAAGCAGGGCATTCTGCAGAATTTTCGGGACCGCTATGCGCAGTTGCGGGCCACCTGGGAGGGTGACCCGGTGCGCTGGCGGGCCCTCGATCGCTGGGTGGCACAGGCCAATAACGCGACCTTCGGGGCGGAGGCCGCCTACGACACCTGGGTACCCGCTTTCGAAGCGCTGTTCGAGCGTGAGGGCCGCGACTGGCGGCGGTTCTATGATGCGGTCAGACAGCTGGGCGACATGCCGCGCGCCCGCCGCGAAGACCTCTTGAAAGAACTCTCACGTGCCTGATTTGCGCATACGCCGCGACCACGACCTGGGCCTGCCCGAAGCCCGAAAGATTGCCGAAGACTGGATCCGCAGTGCCCAGACGCAGCTGCACATGGCCTGCACCCACCACCCCGGTGAGACCATGGACCGCATCGCCTTCACCCGCAGTGGCGTGAGCGGCGAGTTGCGGGTGGCGGGTGACCGGTTCGAGCTCGATGCAAAGCTGGGCTTTTTACTGGGGGCCTTCAAGGACCGGATCGAGCAGGAGGTCTCCAAGAACCTGGACGAGTTGCTGGCCAAGCCCCGCGGCAACCCACCTGGCCCGGCCTGAATCGCGCCTGCCCTCAGGAGAGCGAGGCGACCAGGTCGATGTACTGCTGCATGGCGTCTTCGGCCGCCATGCCTTTCAAGCCATTCCAGGCGTCCCATTTGGCCCGCCCCACCATGTCGGAGAAGCCGGGGCGTTCGCCTTCGGCATCGCCGGCGCTGGCCTGCTTGTAAAGGGCGTACATCTTCAGGAGCGTGGTGTTGTCGGGACGCTGCGTGAGCTCGCGCGAGTCGGCGACGGCGGTTTCGAAAGCGGTCTGAAGATCAGGCATACGGGCGATATTACCTGTGGGCCTGGATGCGATAATTTTTCACATGATCCTCGTCACCGGCGGCGCCGGCTTCATCGGCGCTAATTTCGTTCTGGACTGGCTGGCCCAGGACGATGAGCCTGTGGTCACCCTCGACAAGCTCACCTACGCTGGCAACCGCGAGAACCTTGCCGCCCTGGAGGGCGACGCCCGCCATATCTTTGTGCAGGGCGACATCGGCGACACCGCGCAGGTGGCGAGTCTGCTCGCACAGCACCGTCCGCGCGCAGTCCTCAATTTCGCCGCCGAATCGCATGTGGATCGCTCCATCCATGGCCCGGGTGACTTCATCCAGACCAATGTGGTGGGCACCTTCCGACTACTTGAGGCGGTACGCGCGCATTGGGAGGCCCTGCCGGCCCGCGAGCGCGAGGCCTTTCGCTTCCTGCATGTGTCGACCGACGAGGTGTACGGCACCCTTGCGCCCTCGGACCCGGCATTCACCGAGTCGCATCGCTACGAGCCCAATAGCCCCTATTCGGCCAGCAAGGCCGCCAGCGACCACCTGGTACGCGCCTGGCACCATACCTATGGCCTGCCGGTGCTCACCACCAACTGTTCGAACAACTACGGGCCGTATCACTTCCCCGAAAAGCTCATCCCCTTGATGATCGTCAACGCCCTGGCGGGCAAGCCGCTGCCGGTCTACGGCGACGGCATGCAGGTTCGTGACTGGCTGTATGTGAAGGACCATTGCAGCGCCATCCGCCGCGTGCTGGCGGCAGGCCGCCTGGGCGAGACCTACAACGTCGGCGGCTGGAACGAGAAGCCCAATATCGAGATCGTGAAGACGGTGTGTGGCCTGCTCGATGGCCTGCGCCCGCGCGCCGACGGCGCGTCCTATGCCAGCCAGATCACCTACGTCAAGGACCGTCCGGGTCACGACCGCCGCTACGCCATCGACGCTCGCAAGATCGAGCGCGAGCTGGGTTGGAAGCCTGCCGAGACCTTCGAAACTGGCATCCGCAAGACTGTGCAGTGGTATCTGGACCACTCGCAGTGGGTGCAGCGGGTGCAAAGCGGGGCCTACCGGGAGTGGGTGCGACAGCACTACGCGAGCGAATAGCCCACGCCATGAAGATTCTCCTGTTCGGAAAGAACGGCCAACTGGGCTGGGAGCTGCAGCGTAGCCTTGCACCCCTGGGCGAGCTGGTCGCCCTCGGGTCGCACGGCGAGTCGCTGCCCTGCGACTTCAACGCGCCGGACCGCTTGGCCGACACCGTGCGGCAGGTGCGGCCTGACGTGATCGTCAATGCGGCGGCGTACACCGCGGTGGACCGGGCAGAAGCTGACCGCGAGACGGCGCATCGGGTCAATGCACTTGCACCTGGCGTGCTGGCGCAAGCGGCCCAGGCCTGCGGCGCGTGGATGGTCCATTTCTCCACCGACTACGTGTTCGATGGCAGCGGCCGAACGCCCTGGCGCGAGGGCGACCCGACCGGACCTCTGAACGTGTATGGCGCGACCAAGCTCGAAGGCGAAGAGCGCGTGATGCAGGCCTGCGCTCGCCACCTCGTGCTGCGAACCAGCTGGGTCTATGCCGCGCGGGGGGGCAACTTCGCCCGCACCATGCTGAGGCTGGCGCAGGAGCGCGAACGCCTGTCCGTGGTCGATGACCAATTCGGTGCGCCCACCGGTGCGCCGCTTCTCGCGGATGTCACCGCCCATGCTTTGCTCGCCGCACGGGATCACCCGACCCGAGCCGGCGTGTACCACGTGGCGGCCAGTGGCGAGACCACGTGGCATGCCTACGCACGCCACGTGCTGGCCTGCGCCCAGGCACAGGGCCTGGCGCTGCGGGCCACGCCTGACCGTGTCGACGCCGTGCCTACCAGCGCATTCCCCACGCCCGCGCGGCGACCTGCTAATTCACGGCTCGATACGCGCGCCTTGACTTCGGCGTTTGGCCTGGTCTTGCCCGACTGGCGCATGGGCGTGGACCGCATGCTGGCTGACATCCTGCCGGGGCTCGCGGGAGCGAGCTCCTGTTGAAGTAGAGTCACGCGCATGCTGATCCTGATCATTGTGAGCACGGTCATCGCCGCGCTGGCATGCGCCGTGTTGCGCCGAATTGGCGGGTCGATCGCCCGTCGCTACAGCCTGGACATGCCGCAGCGTTTTCACGCAGGCCACGTCCCGCGGCTGGGTGGCGCCGCCATGATGCTGGGCTGCACGGTCGGTTGGGCCTGGGGCTTGGTCATCACCTCGGCGGCCGCGCCGCTCACCTGGATGCAGGTCGGAGGCTGGTGGCTGACGATGCTGATCGCCGCCGGGGCCGGGCTGGCCGAGGACATCACCCACCGGGTCGCAGCCCGTTGGCGCATGCTGCTCACAGTGCTGGCCGGCGCCACGGCTGCCGTCGCCTTGGGCCTGCACATCGGTCCACTGGACCTGGCCGTGCTGAAACCTCTCTGGGCCGCAGCCCCTTGGCTCGGCACCCTGCTCGCGGTGGTCGCGGTCGCAGGGCTGCCCAATGCCTTCAACCTGATTGACGGCTACAACGGTCTGGCCGGTACCGTAGCTCTGATCTGCTGCCTTGCCATTGCCTGGGTGGCGCTGCAAGTCGGTGACCTTGAACTCACGGCCCTGGTGCTGGTGGCCGCGGGGGCGACCTTCGGCTTCCTCCTTTGGAACTATCCGCGCGGCTTGATCTTTGCGGGTGACGGTGGCGCCTACCTCTGGGGTGCGGTCATTGCCGTGGCCTCGATCCAGCTGGTGCAGCGGCATGCACAGGTCTCGCCCTGGTTTCCGGCGCTGCTGCTGATCTACCCGGTCTGGGAAACCCTGTTCTCGATCTACCGCAAGCTCGCGCGCGGCCAGTCCCCCGGCGCGCCGGACGCGCTGCATTTCCATCAGCTGATCTACCGCCGCATCGTGCGTCCCATCGCGCACGAGGATCCAGCCCGTCGCATGCTCGCGCGCAACAACCGGACCACCCCCTACCTCTGGGTGCTGGCTCTGCTGGCGGCCTTGCCGGCGGTTGTCTTCTGGCGCGACACCGACACGCTCATGGCGTTTTGTGGCCTGTTCATCGCGAGCTATGTCGTGGCCTACGTCGGCATCGTTCGTTTCAGGGTCCCGCGCTGGCTGCGCGGTTAGCCGGACTGTGCAGCCCTTTGGGGCACAATTTGCAGCACTCTGATTGCTGACCGCCCATGTCCTCCGACCCGACCCCCCTTGCCTCCACCGCCAAGGCCGATATCCTGGCTCAGGCCCTGCCCTATATCCGCAAGTTCCACGGCAAGACGCTCGTCATCAAGTACGGTGGCAACGCGATGACCGACCCGGCCTTGCAGAAGGCCTTTGCCGAGGACGTGGTGCTCCTGAAGCTGGTGGGCATGAACCCGGTCGTCGTGCACGGCGGCGGCCCGCAGATCGAGACGGCCCTCAAGCGCCTGGGCAAGAAAGGTGAATTCGTCCAGGGTATGCGCGTGACCGATGCCGAGACCATGGAGGTGGTCGAGTGGGTGCTCGCTGGCGAGGTGCAGCAGGACATCGTGGGCCTGATCAACCAGGCGGGCGGTAAGGCCGTGGGCCTGACCGGTCGCGACGGCGGCCTGATCCGCGCGCGCAAGCTGCGCCTGGTCGACCCGACGGATCCCGGCAGGGAGCACGACGTCGGCCAGGTCGGCGACATCATCGGCATCGACCCCTCGGTGGTGAAGGCCCTGCAGGACGACCAGTTCATCCCCGTGGTCAGTCCTATTGGCTATGGCGAGGCCAACGAGAGCTACAACATCAACGCCGACGTGGTGGCGGCCAAGCTGGCCACCGTGCTGCAGGCCGAGAAGCTGCTGATGCTGACCAACATTCCCGGGGTGCTGGACAAGCAGGGCCAGCTGCTGCCTGAGCTGACCATGAAGCGCATTGACGAATTGGTGGCGGACGGCACCATCTCCGGCGGCATGCTGCCCAAAATCGCTGGCGCGCTGGACGCGGCCAAGAGCGGTGTGAACTCCGTCCACATCATCGATGGTCGGGTACCGCACGCCCTGTTGCTGGAAATCCTCACCGAACAGGCCTTTGGCACCATGATCCGCTCGCACTGAGCGGCGTCCCGATCGGCTGGACAACGCCTCCTTAAAAGTACTTCTTTTGTAGCACATCATGTGCTACCGTCGTGCTAAAGGATGGATTTGTCATGCGACTTTTGCTCGTGGAAGACGACCTCATGGTCGCCAGTGGCATCAAGCTGGGACTCACCGACGCCGGCTACGCGGTGGACTGGGTGGGCAGCGGGGAGCGCGCTGAAGAGGTGTTGCGCACCGAAACCTTTGATGCGGCCATCATCGACATCGGACTGCCCCGAATGGACGGCCTGGACCTGACCCGGCGGCTGCGGCGGCCAGACATGGCGAGCGCCTCCATGCCGGTGCTCATCTTGACGGCGCGCGACGGACTGAACGACCGGGTGCGCGGGCTGGACCTCGGGGCCGACGACTACATGATCAAGCCGTTCGAGCTGCCCGAACTGCTGGCCCGACTGCGTGCCCTGTTACGGCGCTCGCAGGCCGCCACCTCCTCGGTCCTGTCGTTCGGCCCCTTGGAGCTGGACACCGCTACCCGCCGCGCTGGCGCCCGCCACAACGACCAGTTCACCCCCATCGAGCTCGGGCCGCGCGAGTGGACCGTGATGGAGTACCTGCTGCTCAATGCCCCCAAGCCCGCCAGCAAGGACAAGCTGCTGCAGGCGCTCACCGGCTGGGACAAGGAGATCACGCCCAACGCGGTGGAGGTCTACATCTCGCGACTGCGCGGCAAGCTCGAGCCGCACGGGGTGGCCCTGCGGTCCATCCGCGGCTTCGGCTACCGCCTGGAAATGCACGACACCGCCGCTGCCGCGTGATCCCGGCGCCGCTGACGCCCCCGGCTACGCCGGGTCTGGCCGATCTCGCCGACAGCAGCGTGACTTCGCCGGCCGAGGGCGGGCATATGCTCTCCGGGCTGCGCCGACGGTTGCTGGTCCTGATTCTCGGGCCGCTGCTGCTGCTCGCCTTCACCAGTGCCTGGCTGGAGTACCAGGCTGCGGGCAGCGTGACCGAACTGCAGGACCAGCAGCTGCTTGCATTACAGCCCCTCATGGCCGACTCCGTGATCCCCGCCGGTGAGGACGCGCGGGGGCCGACCCTGTTGATGCTGGCCCCGGAGGTCGAGCAGTTCCTGGCGGCACGACCGGGCACGTCGGCGTATGCCATCCAAGATGCTGTCGGACGCCTGCTGCACGGCGAGGAGTGGTTGGTCGGGCCGGGAGTGCCTTCGCGCCTGCCCGAGTTCGGGCGCGACGAGCACCAGGGCATGACCTGGCGCATCCTGCGCCAACGCCACCCGACGGCGACGGGCGAGCTCACCATCACTCTGGCCGATGCGTCCAATCCCCAGCAGCGCTGGGCCCGCGCCATCCTCCTGAAGGTGCTTTTGCCGCACCTGGTCATCATCGCCGCGGCGGCAGTCGCGGTCCATTGGGCGGTCGATCGCGCCCTGCGACCCCTGCTGGAGCTGACCGAGGTGGTCGAACGGCGCTCGCCCCAGGACCTCAGCGCGATCGACCTGCTGGCCTCTCCGCGCGAGGTGCGGCCGCTGATCGCGGCGCTCAACCGCCTGTTCGGCCTCGTCGAAGCGCAGGCCGAGGGGCAGCGGCGCTTCATCGCAGACGCGGCCCACCAGCTGCGGACGCCGCTGGCCGGCTTGCAGGCCCAGGTGGAGGCCTGGGCCCAGGCGGCCCGCCGCATCTCGCCGCCAGGAGGGCGAGGCACCATGCTGGTTCCCGTGGAGCAGATCGAGAAGCTGCGCAGCGCCACGCGCCGTACCTCCCAGCTGGCCAATCTGCTGCTGGCCCTGTCGCGCGCCGATGCCCGCAGCATGACGGCCCAGCCCATGGAGCGGGTCGAGCTCAAGCCGATGTGCGAGTCGCTGCTGGAGTCCTTTCTGGACGCGGCCTCGGCCAAGCAGATCGACCTGGGTTTGGAGGCACAGCCCGCCGCGGCACTGGGCTACGAGTGGCTGCTGCGCGAGTTGCTGGCCAACCTCGTGGACAACGCCGTCAAATACACGCCCGAGGGTCGCACCGTCACCATCCGCTGCGGGCCCGCGGAGCGGGGCGCTTTCGTGGAAGTCGAAGATGACGGGCGAGGCGTGGCCCCCGAGGACCTGCCTCACCTGTTCGACCGCTTCTACCGCGTGCCAGGCACCCAGGGCGAAGGCACGGGTCTGGGCCTGGCCATCGCCCAGGAAATCGCCCGCGTGCATCACAGCCAGTTGCAGCTCGAATCCGGAACGGGGGGGCGTGGCCTGCGGGTCACGCTGCGACTGCCAGCTTGAGGCCTCAGTCCAGGGAAGGCCTGCGACGCACGTGAGCGCGTACTTTCTCGTCCGAGCCAAGGGGCTCGGCTGTGCGAGAATCCTGAAACACTTTGCTGCCCCCCCATGCCCGACGCCGATCCGACCCCCCAGGCCGACTCACCCGACGCCACCGAATCCGCTTCGACGGGCACTCCGGCCCGCAAGCGTCCGAAGCCCGGCGAGCGCCGCGTACAGATCCTGCAGGCGCTGGCCACGATGCTGGAGCAGCCGGGCGCCGAGCGCATCACGACGGCCGCTCTGGCGGCGCGGCTGGCGGTGAGTGAAGCCGCCCTGTACCGCCATTTCGCGAGCAAGGCCCAGATGTTCGAGGGGCTGATCGACTTCATCGAGCAAAGCGTGTTTACCTTGGTGAACCAGATCCAGGAGCGCCAGGCCGAGCCGGTGCGGCAGGCCGCAGCCATCGCCACCTTGCTGGTCCAGTTCGCTGAGCGCAACCCGGGCATGACCCGCGTGATGGTGGGCGACGCGCTGGTGTTCGAGAACGAGCGCCTGCAGCAGCGGATGAACCAGTTCTTCGATCGCATCGAGTCCACCCTCAAGCAGTGCCTGCGTGCCGGAGCCGACGGTTCCGCCACACCCACGTTGGAAGCCCAGGTGCGCGCCTCGCTGCTCACCGCCTTCGTGGTGGGTCGCCTGCAGCGCTTTGCCCGCTCCGGCTTCAAGCGCCTGCCCTCTGAGCACCTTGAGGACAGCCTCGCGCGCATCCTTTGATTCCCCCGGGCGCCTTGCCAGGCGCACCGTGTGCAAGCCCTGGCCCCTGCGGGCCCACAACGAGACGAAAGAAGACAACGATGAAACTGGTGCGCTATGGCAACCCCGGCAAGGAAAAACCGGGCCTGATCGACGCAGACGGAAAACTGCGTGACCTCTCCGGTGTCGTGGCCGACATCGGTCCCGACCAGCTCGGTGGCACGGGCCTGGCCAAGCTGCGCAAGGTCAATCCAGCCAAGCTGCCGCTGGTGCGCGGCAAGCCGCGTTTCGGCTGCCCGGTGTCGCAGGTGGGCAAGTTCATCGCCATCGGCTTGAACTACGCCGATCACGCCGCCGAATCGGGCGCGCCGATCCCCAAGGAGCCGGTCGTCTTCATGAAGGCCACCACCTGCATCCAGGGTCCGAACGATCCGGTCATGCTGCCCAAGGGCTCGGTCAAGGGCGACTGGGAAGTGGAGCTGGGCGTCGTGATCGGCACCCGTGCCCGCTACGTCACCCGCAAGGATGCCCTATCTCACGTCGCTGGCTACTGCCTGATCAACGACGTGAGTGAGCGCGAATACCAGCTCGAACGCGGCCCCCAGTGGGACAAGGGCAAGGGCTGCGACACCTTCGGCCCCATCGGCCCCTGGCTGGTGACGCCCGACGAAGTGGGCAACGTGCAGCGTCTGGACATGTGGCTGGACCTCAATGGCCAGCGCATGCAGACCGGCAATACCCGAACCATGATCTTCGACGTGGCGAAGATCGTGAGCTACCTGAGCGAATTCATGACCCTGATGCCCGGCGACATCATCACCACCGGCACGCCGCCCGGCGTCGGTCTGGGCATGAAGCCCCCGCTGTACCTCAAGAAGGGCGACGTCATGACCCTGGGCATCCAGGGCCTGGGCGAGCAGCGCCAGGAAGTCATCGCCTTCAAGCGCTGACACTCGTTCCCACGCATCAAAAAACCCCCACGAGCGGCCCGCCCTTACCCTGCGGGCCTTTTTTTGCCTCAAAATAGAACGGTCGTTCGATTTCTCTTCCGTGATGCCCGCCGCCGAAACATCCGCCAAGCCCGCACGGTCCTTGCCCAAGGGGCAGCAGACCAAGGCCGCCATCATCGATGTGGCGCTCGCACTGGCGCATCAGATCGGTCTGGAGGGCCTGTCGATTGGCGCCTTGGCCGATGCGGCCCGCATGAGCAAATCTGGCGTGTTCGCTCATTTCGGTTCGCGCGAGGAGTTGCAGATCTCGGTGATCCGCGAATACCACCGCCGCTTCGAGGACGAGGTGTTCTATCCCGCGATGCAGTCGTCGCGTGGCCTGCCACGCCTGCGCGCGCTGTTCGCAAACTGGATGCAGCGTGCCGCCGTCGAACTCGACTCCGGCTGCCTGTACATCAGCGGTGCGGTGGAATTCGACGACCGTCCTGGCCCGGTGCGCGATGCGCTGGTGCAGTCGGTGCAGCTATGGCATGCGGCCCTGCGCCGAACTATCGCCCAGTCCCGCCAGGCGGGCCATTTGCGTGCCGATGTCAGCGAAGACCAGGTGCTGTTCGAGATTCATGGCCTGATCCTGGCCCTGCATTACGAGACGCGCCTGCTGCACAGCCCGGGCGCGATCGCGCGTGCCGAAGCCGGCTTTGAACGGATCCTGGGCCATTTCCTCGTCGACCGGCCTGCAGACCCCGTGCGCTGAGCGCCCCAAGACCCAACGTATTCCTTCATCCCTTCCGAATCCTTCGATTTTCAGGAGACCTTGCTGCCATGCCTACCTACACCCCGCCACTGCGTGACATGCAGTTCGTGATGCATGAAGTGCTTCATGTCGCAGACGACTACCGCGCCATGCCGCGCCACCAGGATGTCGATGTCGACACCATCAACGCGATCCTCGAAGAAGGCGGCAAGTTCGCCAGCGAAGTGATCCTGCCCCTGAACATCAGCGGCGATACCGAGGGCTGCACCCTGGATCGCAAGACCCACGAGGTCACCACCCCGGCAGGTTTCAAGGCGGCGTTCGCGAAGTACGTGGAAGGGGGCTGGCCCGCGCTCTCGGCCGATCCGGCCTACGGCGGCCAGGGGCTGCCCATCGTCGTGAATCAGTGTTTCTACGAAATGCTCAATTCCGCCAACCAGGCCTGGACCATGTACCCGGGCCTGACGCATGGCGCCTACGAGTGCCTGCACGCGCATGGCACCGACGAACAGAAAGCGATGTACCTGCCCAAGCTCACCTCGGGCGAGTGGACCGGCACCATGTGCCTGACCGAGCCGCATTGCGGCACCGACCTGGGCCTGTTGCGCACCAAGGCCGAACCGCAGCCCGATGGCAGCTACCGCCTCTCGGGCCAGAAGATCTTCATCTCCGCAGGCGAGCACGACTTCGTTCCGAACATCGTGCACCTGGTGCTGGCCCGCATGCCCGACGCACCTGCGGGCAGCAAAGGCATCAGTCTCTTCATCGTGCCCAAACACCTGGTGAAAGCCGACGGGTCCTTGGGCGAGCGCAACGGCATCTACTGCGGCGGCCTCGAGCACAAGATGGGGATCCATGGCAACGCCACTTGCCAGATGGTGCTCGATGGCGCGGTGGGTACGCTGGTGGGCCAACCCAATAAGGGCCTGCAGGCCATGTTCGTGATGATGAACGCCGCGCGTATCGGTGTGGGCATGCAGTCGCTCGGCCTGACCGAGGTGGCCTTCCAGAATGCGCTGGCGTATGCCAAGGACCGCATTCAATCGCGCAGCCTCACTGGCCCCAAGCACAAGGACAAGCCGGCCGATTCCATCCTGGTCCACCCGGACGTGCGCAAGATGCTTCTGACCGCCAAGGCTTACGCTGAAGGTGGGCGCGCGCTGAACCTGTTTTGTGCGCTCCTGATCGACCGCGAGCTCAATCACCCCGACGAGAAGGTGCGCAAGGACAGCGCCGAGCTCGTGGCCCTGCTCACGCCCATCGTCAAGGCCTTCATTACCGACAACGGCCACATCGCCACCAATGCCTGCCTGCAGGTGTTCGGCGGACACGGCTTCATCAAGGAATGGGGAATGGAGCAGTTCGTTCGGGACAACCGCATCAACATGATCTACGAGGGCACCAACACGATCCAGTCGCTGGACCTGCTGGGGCGCAAGGTGCTGGGAAATAACGGCGCCACGCTCAAGAAGTTCGGCAAGATGGTGGCGCAGCTGGTGGAAGAAGAGGGCGTCAACGAAAAGATGGCCGAATTCATCAACCCGTTGGCCTATCTGGGCGACCAGATGACGAAGTTCACCACCGAGATCGGTTTCAAGGGTTTCCAGAACGCCGATGAAGTCGGTGCTGCGGCCGTCGATTACCTGCGGGTGGCCGGTCACCTGGTGTTCGGCTACTTCTGGGCGCGTATGGCGCAGGTAGCCCTGCGCGAGATCGCTGCGGGCAACACCGATCCCTTCTACCAGGGCAAGTTGCAGACGGCGCGCTTTTACTTCGCCAAGCTGTTCCCCGAAACCGCAACACTCATGCGTACCGCACGCGGCGGCGCCCGCGTGCTGATGGACACCGCGGAGGCCCTGGCATGAGCAAGACACTGATCGCCCTGGCGTTGTGCGCCGCTGGCTGCGCCTCGGCCCAAATGACCCCGGTGGGCGTCTGGCACAGCATCGACGACAAGACCGGCGAGACCAAGGCCGAGATCCGACTGGCCGAAGCCGATGGCGTGGTGCGCGGTCGCATCGAAAAGCTTTTGCGCAAGGGCGCCGACCTGAACGCCCGCTGCATCGACTGCGAAGGTGATCGAAAGGACCAGCCGGTGATCGGTCTGGAGATCATCCGCGGGGCCCGCAAGGTGGCGGGCAAGGACGTGTGGGAAGGCGGCAAGATCCTGGATCCGGAGAACGGGCGCGACTACGCCCTTCGCCTCACGCCCATCGAGGGCGGGCGCAAGCTCGAGGTCCGTGGCTCGATCGCCTTCATCGGCCGAACGCAGACCTGGGTGCGCGTGCCATGAACGCACCACAAATGCCGCGCGCGCTGCGCGTGAAGAAAGTGGCGGTGCTCGGTGCCGGCGTGATGGGCGCCCAGATCGCGGCGCATCTGGTGAACGTCCGGGTGCCGGTGGTGCTGTTCGATCTGCCTGCCAAGGGATCCGACGGCGCGGTGGCGGCCTCCGAAGCGGCCCGTAATGGCATCGTGACCCGGGCCATTGAGGGCCTGAAGAAGCTCAAGCCTTCGCCCTTGGGTGTGCCCGACGAGGCCACGTTGATTCAATCTGCCAACTACCAGGATCACCTGGGCCTGCTCAAGGACTGCGACCTGGTGATCGAGGCCATCGCCGAGCGCATGGACTGGAAGCTGGACCTGTACCGGCAGATCGCGCCACATGTGGCGCCTCACGCCATCCTGGCGTCCAATACTTCGGGCCTGTCGATCACGAAGCTCTCCGAGGCCCTGCCCGAAGCGATCCGCCCGCGCTTTTGCGGCATCCACTTCTTCAACCCGCCGCGTTACATGGCCTTGGTGGAGCTGATCGCCACGCCCGCGACGCAAGCGTCCATCCTGGACGATCTGGAGACCTTCGTCACCACTGCGCTGGGCAAGGGCGTGGTGCGGGCCAAGGACTCGCCCAACTTCATCGCCAACCGCGTGGGTATCGCCGGCATGCTGGGAACCATGAAAGAGGCGCAGGCGCATGGCCTGACCTACGACGTGGTGGACGACCTCACCGGTAAAAAGCTGGGACGTGCCTCGAGCGGTACCTTCCGCACCGCCGACGTGGTGGGTCTGGACACCATGGCCCACGTGATTCGGACCCTGCAGGACAACTTCACTGAGGCTACCGATCCGTTCTATCCGAGCTACGCCACGCCCGAGGTGCTCAAGACCCTGCTCGAAAAGGGCCACCTGGGCCAGAAGTCCAAGGCGGGTTTCTACAAGAAGGTAGGGCGCGACGTCATGCGCTTCGACCTCGCGAGCCAGGATTACCTGCCCGGTGGGCAGAAAGCCGACGAGGTTTATGCCCGCATGCTGAAGAAGCCCGCCGCCGAGCGCCTGAGGCTGCTGCGGCAGGCCGAGGGCGCGCAAGGCCGCTTTCTATGGGCCATTCTTCGCAACAGCTTTCACTATGCCGCGGTGCACCTGGCGTCCATCGCCGACACCGCGCGCGATGTCGATCTGGCGATGCGCTGGGGCTTTGGCATGAAGCAAGGCCCCTTTGAACTCTGGCAGGAAGCCGGCTGGCTGCAAGTGGCGCAGTGGGTACAAGAGGACATCGATGCCGGCCAGGCGCTCTCGCGTGCGCCATTGCCCGAGTGGGTGTTCAAGGGGGCGGTGGCACAAGCTGGCGGCGTGCACACACCCGAGGGGTCCTGGAACCCCACCACGCAGCGCTTTGAGGCGCGGCGGCTGCTACCGGTGCATGCGCGCCAGCATTTCCCCGAGAGCGTCCTGGGCAGCGGTACCCCGCGCTTCGAGACCGCCGGTACCACGCGGCATGAAGATGGGGGCATCCGCCTGTGGACGCTGGACGGCCAGGTGCTGGTCGCCAGCCTCAAGACCAAGATGCACGCGATCAGCCCCGAGGTGGCCGAGGGCCTGCAGCGGGCGGTTGATCTCGCGGAGCGCGAGTACCAGGGCCTCGTGATCTGGTCGGGTGACGAGCCCTTCTCCGCGGGCGCCGACCTGCAGGCCATGCTGCCCGCCTTTATGGCGGTGGGTGTGAGCGCCATCGAGGACGCCGAGCATTTCCTGCAGCAGACGATGCTGCGGATTCGCTATGCCGCGGTGCCGGTGGTGTCCGCGATCCGCGGCCTGGCCCTGGGCGGCGGCTGCGAGCTGGCCGTGCATTCGGCCCGCCGCGTGGCCGCGATGGAAAGCTACATCGGTCTGGTCGAAGTGGGCGTGGGTCTGGTGCCCGGCGCAGGCGGCCTGGCCTACATCGCGCGGCGCGCTGCCGAGAACCAGGCGCTGTCCACGCACAAGGACCTGCTGCCTTTTCTCACCGAAGGCTTCACTGCTGCGGCCATGGCCAAGGTGGGCACCAGCGCGCTGGAATCGCGCAAGCTCGGCTACCTGCTGGACGACGATGTGATCGTGGCGAACAAGGACGAACTGCTCTATGTGGCCTTGCAGCAGGTGCGCGCCATGGCGGACGCCGGTTGGCGCGCGCCCCTGCGCCGCCTGTTCCCGGTGGCGGGGCGCGCGGGCAAGGCCACCATCCAGGGGCAACTGGTGAACATGCGCGATGGTGGCTTCATCAGCGCACACGACTTTCATATCGCCAGCTTGATCGCCCATGTGGTCACCGGCGGCGATGTCGATCCGGGCACGCTGGTTTCCGAGGAGTACCTCATGGCGCTCGAGCGCCAGGCCTTCTGCGCGCTGATCACCCACCCGAAGACTCAGGAACGCATCATGGGCATGTTGTCCACTGGCAAGCCCCTGCGCAATTGAAGGACCCGACGACATGAGCAAGCAAATCCAGGACGCCTACATCGTCGCAGCCACGCGCACGCCGATCGGCCGATCCCACCGCGGCTTCTTTCGCCAGACCCGGCCCGACGACTTGTTGGCTACGGTGCTGCGTTCGGCCCTGGCCCAGGTGCCTGGGCTGGACCCGGCCGCCATCGAGGACGTGGTGTGCGGGTGCGCCATCCCCGAGGCGCAGCAGGGCCTGAATGTGGCGCGCGTGGGCGCTGTGCTGGCCGGCCTGCCCAAGTCGGTGGGCGGGATCACCGTGAACCGCTTTTGTGCCTCGGGTCTGTCGGCCGTGCAGATGGCGGCTGACCGCATCCGTGTGGGCGAGGCCGATGTGATGGTCGCCGCTGGCACCGAGAGCATGAGCATGGTGCCCATGATGGGCAATTCGCCGTCGCTCTCGCCCTCCATCTTCTCGGACCCCGACGACCTCGAAAGCTACGGCATTGCCTACGGCATGGGCCTGACCGCCGAGAAAGTGGCGCAGCAATGGAAGGTCAGCCGCGAGGCCCAGGACCAGTTCGCCTGCCAGTCGCACCAGCGCGCGGTGCAGGCGATGGCGGCGGGCGAGTTCGGCGACGAGATCACGCCCGTGGAGGTGAATGAGCGGTCGGTGGATCTCGCGTCGGCGAAGGTGAGCGTCACGACCCGTACCGTCAACCTGGACGAGGGCGCGCGGCCTGACACCACGGTGGAGGCGCTGTCCAAGCTCAAGACGGTCTTCGCGGCGCGCGGTAGCGTGACCGCGGGTAACAGCTCGCAGACCTCGGATGGCGCGGGTGCCCTGATCCTGGCCAGCGAAGCCGCGATACAGCGCTTTGGCCTTACGCCGCTGGCGCGCTTCGTGAGCTACGCCAGCCGCGGCGTCCCGCCTCACATCATGGGGATCGGCCCGGTCGAGGCCATTCCCGCGGCGCTCAAGGCGGCGGGCCTGAAGCAGGACGCGATCGACTGGATCGAATTGAATGAGGCCTTCGCCGCCCAGTCACTCGCGGTGATGAATACGCTGGGCCTGGACCCCGCAAGGGTGAACCCACTGGGCGGTGCGATCGCCCTGGGGCATCCGCTGGGCGCTACCGGCGCGATCCGCTCGGCTACCGTGGTCCACGCCCTTCGCCGGCGCAAGCTGCGTTACGGCATGGTCACCATGTGTGTGGGCATGGGGCAGGGCGCGGCCGGTATTTTCGAGCGGGTCTGAGATGCCGCGACAATCCGCAGGTTCCTGAAAGCTTCATCCTTCACACCGGAAAGCCAAGCACCATGAGCGACATCCTTGTCCATACCGAAGCGGGCGTGACCACGCTCACCCTCCATCGCCCCGATCGCAAGAACTCCATTACCTCCGCCATGTACGGTGCGCTGAACGACGCGCTGGTGGCGGCGCAGGCCGATGCTTCGGTGCGTGTGGTGGTGATCCAGGGCAGCGAGACCATCTTCAGCGCCGGCAACGACATCGGCGATTTCTTGAACACCCCCCCAGCGGGTCCCGAGGCGCCGGTGTTCAAGTTCCTGCACACGATGGCCGGCTTCCCCAAGCCGCTGGTGGCGGCCGTATGCGGGCCGGCGGTGGGCATTGGCACCACGATGCTGTTTCATTGCGACCTGGTCTATGCGGGTGATAACGCCGCTTTTTCCATGCCCTTCGTGAACCTGGGCCTGTGCCCGGAAGCATCCTCTAGCCTGCTGGTGCCTCAGATGATGGGGTACCACCGTGCGGCCGAGGCCTTGCTGCTCGGGGAGCCCTTCATGGCCGAAGCGGCCCTGGATGTCGGCCTGGTCAATCGGGTGGTGCCGCCCTCGGAGGCCAACGCCCTGGCCCAGGCCCAGGCCCGCAAGCTGGCGGCCAAGCCGCTGTCCTCACTGATGGAGACCAAGCGCCTGATGAAGAAAGGCCAGCAGGCGCAGGTGCTGGCGCAGATGCAGGAAGAAGGCGCGGTGTTTGGACGCATGCTGACTGAGCCGGCGGCCAAGGAGGCCTTTGGCGCCTTCATGGACAAGCGCAAGCCGGATTTTTCGAAGCTCTAAGGACTCGGGGCGCGACCGACGACGTTGTGCCCGGGGCGAGCGCCGCAGCGGAGGCTGCGGGCGCAGCGGGGGCGAGGGCTCAGTGCGTGACGCGCTTGGCGGGTTGACCGCCATCCATGTCCGCTAGGCGCTGGGCGGCGGCCCGCTTGCCCAGCTTCCGCACCGCGGCGATCGCTTGCAGCTGCGTCGCGCGCGGTCGGGCCTTGCCATCCTCCCATTTGTAGACGGATTGGGCTGTGACCCCGAGCAGGGCGCCCATGGCCGCCGCCGACAGGCCCAGGCGCTGACGCAGCTTGGTGAAGCCCTTGGCGCTGAAACGCAGGGCTGGTCCGTCCTCAGAGGTGTTCTGGGGTGCCGATCGGTGGGCCGCCCGCGCCGCCGGCCGGCGCGGGCGCGCGGAGCCCGGTGCACCGTGCGGGCCGCCCGCCTTCGGGCGCTGACCCCGCAAGGCCACCACCAGGCCTTCCAGGGAGTCGATGCGGCGCTGAAGGGCCGCGATCTCCTTGTCGTGGGTAGCGGTGGCTTTCTTGATCTGCAGGGCCTCGGTGCGCAGGGCCCTTTGGGCCACCTGGGTGATTTCCGTCTTGAGGGCGTCGACGAGAGTGGGCATGGTGCGGCCTTGTGAGCTTTACATTGCAAATTTCAAATTAGGGCGATCTTAATTAGATTCAAAGAATTAATAAAGACGCCACGCATCTTACTCCCGTATTCGTTTTTTGGGGCAATGCGCAGCGGGCCCGTGCAGGAGGCCGGGCCCATCTCGGCGCCGGTCAGGCCGCGGTGTCGTCCTGGGGCGGGCGCCGCATGGCCGCGAACAGGCTCCAGGCCACCAGGAACATGGCGGCGATGACGGGTCCGATCACGAAACCATTGATGCCGAACACCGCGATGCCGCCCAGGGTGGTGACCAGTACCAGGTAGTCGGGCATGTGCGTGTCCCGGCCCACGAGGATCGGGCGCAGCACGTTGTCCACCAGGCCGATGGCCAGCACGCCCCACAGGGTGAGTCCCACCGCGCTCCAGATCTGCCCCGCGAACAGCATGTAGGCCGCGACCGGCCCCCAGACCAGCGCCGCACCCACGGCGGGCAGCAGGGACAGCAGCGACATCAGCGTGCCCCAGAGCAGCGCGCCCGGCAGGCCCAGCACCGCGAAAGCCACGCCACCCAGGACGCCCTGGACCACGGCGATCACGATGTTGCCCTTGACCGTGGCGCGTACGACGGTGACGAATTGCGCGAGCAGTCGCTGGGCATGGTCCTCCCGCAGGGGCAGGGTTCGTGCGATGCGATCCGAGAGCACCCGTCCGTCCCGCAGCAGGAAGAACAACAGATACAGCATCACGAACAGGGCCACCACGAAGTCCAGGGTGTTCTGACCCAGGCCGAGCAGGTGGGTGGTGATGAACTGCCCGCTGCCCGCCAGCAGCGAGGTCAGTTGCTGCTGCAGTGCCGAGAGGTTCATGAGACCCAGGCGATCAAGCAGGTTGCGCACCCAATCGGGCAAGGCCGCGACGACCAGCTGCAGGTACTGGCCGAAGTTGATCTCACCGCCCCGGATCTTTTGTACGGCAGCGGCGGCCTCCTGGACCACCGCCGCCCCCACCAGGATCAGGGGCAGGATCACGATCAGGACGATGAGGGCGAGTGTCAGGAGCGAGGCGAGGGTGGAGCGCTGCCCGGTCTGTTCGCGCACCCGTGCATGCACCGGCTCGAAGACGATGGCAATGGCCACCGCCCACAGCACCGCGCCCAGGAAAGGCCACAGAATGAACAGGAAAGCCGCCGAGAACACCGCTACCAGCCAGGCGAGGCTGCGCAGTTCCAGCGAGGACGACGAGTGGGGGTCGTGTGGGGACATGGTGGGTGAAGCGCTCAGGTGGCGGCTTGGGGCAGCACGCGCGGGCGGCCCTGATCGTCGATGGCCACATAGGTCAGGAGGGCCTCGGTCACCTTGATGTAGCGACCCTGGTCGCTGAACCGCTCGGCAAAGACCTCGATCTGCACGGTGATCGAGGTGCGACCGATGCGCTTGATGCTGCCGAAAAACGACAGGATGTCACCGACTCGAACCGGCTGCTTAAAAATGAATTCGTTGACGGCCACAGTGGCCATGCGTCCCTGGGCGATACGCGCCGGCAGCACCGCGCCTGCCAGGTCGACCTGGGCCATGACCCAACCGCCGAAGATGTCCCCATTGGCGTTGGTGTCCGAGGGCAGGGGAATGACCTTCAGGACCAGCTCCTGGTCGGTGGGCAGTTCCACGGCGGGCGCATGCAGTCGCGGCCGGGGGTGGCCAGGGGAATCGGGCATCGGGGGCTCCTGTGGACGCAAGAATATAGCCTTTGCAATGGCCGCGGCATGCAGGGGCACAATGGCAGGCTCACCCACCGAGACCGGACTCCCCTGATGCGCCCCGCCGGCGAAGCCGCCCCGCCCGTTTCTGTCGCCGCCCGACCCGGCGCGCCTGCGCCCGCCCGCAGCGACTGGACCACCCTGCGCCGTCTGGCGCCTTATCTCTGGCAATACCGTGGACGCGTGGTCGCCGCCCTGGCCTTCATGGTGTGCGCCAAGCTGGCCAACGTGAGCGTGCCCTTGATCCTCAAGGACCTTGTGGACAGCATGACCCCGCGCGCCAGCCCGGAGATGGTCCTGCTGGCGGTACCGGCCGGCTTGCTCTTGGGGTACGGCCTGCTGCGCCTGTCGACTTCCCTGTTCACAGAGCTGCGCGAGCTGGTGTTCGCCAAGGCCACCCAGGGCGCCGCGCGCACCATCGCCCTGGAGACCTTCCGTCACCTGCATGCGATGAGCCTGCGGTTTCACCTGGAGCGCCAGACTGGCGGCATGACCCGCGACATCGAGCGGGGCGTGCGCGGCATCGAATCGCTGATTTCTTATTCGCTGTACAGCGTGGTGCCCACGCTGATTGAGGTGGCGCTGGTACTGACGGTGTTGGCGGTGAAATTCGACGCGTGGTTTGCGTGGATCACGGTGGCGGCGCTCGCGGTCTACATCGTGTTCACCGTGAGCATCACCGAGTGGCGCACCAAGTTCCGACGCGAGGCCAATGAATTCGATTCGGCGGCCCACACCCGTGCGATCGACTCGCTCCTGAACTACGAGACGGTCAAGTACTTCAACAACGAGGCCTATGAAGCGCGCCGCTACGACGAGAGCCTGGAGCGCTTGCGCAAGTCGCGCCTGAAGTCGCAGACCACTCTGTCCCTGCTCAATACCGGGCAGCAGTTGATCATTGCCATCGCTCTGGTGGCGATGCTGTGGCGCGCCACCCAGGGGGTGGTCGACGGCCGCATGACGCTGGGCGATCTGGTCATGATCAACGCCTTCATGATTCAGCTGTACATCCCGCTCAATTTCCTGGGCGTGCTGTATCGCGAGATCAAGCAGAGCCTGACCGACCTGGACAAGATGTTCACGCTCATGGACAAGGAGCGCGAAGTGGCCGATGGACCCGGCGCCCAGGCGCTATCGGGGCTGGACCACGCCGCGGTGCGGTTCGAACAGGTCACTTTTGCCTATGAGCCGGCGCGGGTCATCTTGCACGACGTTAGCTTTGAGATACCCGCTGGCAAGACCGTGGCGGTGGTCGGCCCCTCGGGCTCGGGCAAGTCCACGCTGGCCCGGCTGCTGTATCGCTTCTATGACGTGCAGGGCGGCTGCATCCGCATTGCCGGTCAGGATATTCGTCAGGTCACGCAGGCCAGCGTGCGCCAGGCCATTGGCATCGTGCCCCAGGACACAGTGCTGTTCAACGACACGATCGAATACAACATCGCCTACGGCCGTCCCGGTGCCACTCGAGAGCAAGTGGAAGAAGCGGCCCGCGCCGCGCGCATTCACGACTTCATCGTGGCCATGCCCCGGGGTTATCAGACCCTGGTGGGCGAGCGCGGGCTCAAGCTCTCAGGCGGCGAGAAGCAGCGCGTGGCCATCGCCCGCACCCTGCTGAAGGACCCGCCCGTCCTGATCTTCGACGAGGCGACCTCGGCGCTGGATTCGGCCAATGAGCGCGCCATCCAGTCCGAGCTTCGGACTGCGGCCCAGAACAAGACCGCGCTGGTCATCGCTCACCGCCTGTCCACCGTGGTGGAGGCCCACGAGATCCTGGTGATGGATGCGGGCCGCATCATCGAGCGCGGTACGCACCAGGCCCTGCTGGCCCTGGGGGGACGCTACGCCGGGATGTGGTCCCTGCAGCAGCAGGAGCAGGCCGAAACCGCGCCGCAATAATCCAGTCATGGAAACCAAGTGGCTGGAAGATTTCGTGAGCCTGGCCGAGACGCGCAGCTTCAGCCGCTCCGCCAAACTGCGCCACGTCACCCAGCCCGCTTTTTCCCGCCGTATCCAGGCCCTGGAAGCCTGGGCCGGCGCCGATCTGGTGGACCGCAGCGCCTATCCGACGCGCCTGACCCCCGCGGGCCAGACCCTGTACGCCCAGGCGCTGGAGATCCTGCAGGCCCTGCAAAGCACTCGCGCCATGCTGCGCGGGCAGGCCGGGGCGCAGGATGTGATCGAGTTCGCCACCCCCCACGCGCTGGCATTCACCTTCTTCCCGGCCTGGGTGTCCAGCCTGCGAGGGTCCTTCGGGTCGATCAAAAGCCGCCTGATCGCCCTGAATGTTCATGATGCGGTGATGCGGCTGGTCGAGGGCGGTTGCGACCTCCTGATCGCTTACCACCATGAGGCGCAGCCGCTGCCTCTGGACGCCGGCCGCTTCGAGATGTTGCGATTGGGCCAGGAAACGCTAGCGCCTTACTGCCGCCCCGACGCTCAGGGCCAGCCCCTGTTCGCGCTTCCGGGCCAGGCCGGGCAGCCCGTACCTTACCTGGGCTATGCGCCGGGTGCCTACCTCGGGCGGGTGGCTGATGCGGTCTTGAAGCAGACCGCCGTGGCGATCCACCTGGACCGGGTCTACGAGACCGACATGGCCGAGGGTCTGAAGGTGATGGCCCTGGAGGGCCACGGGATCGCCTTTCTGCCCTCCAGTGCGGTGAGCTTGGAGCTTCGCAGCGGGCGGCTGGTACCGCTGGCCCCGCCGCCCGGCCTGTCGGATCTCTCGGCGACACTGGAGATTCGCGCCTACCGCGAGAGGCCCGTAGGGTCTGAGGGGTCGGGCTCACGCTCGGCGCATGCGCTGTGGGACCACCTGGCACAGGCTCGCTGAAGGTCGTTTTGCCCAGGGTCGGCGCCTGCCCTTGCGAAGGACGGCGGCATGACTCCTGCTATATGCTTCAACCCGCAAGCGGACCGGCTCAGGGTAATCCGGGTGGTCTGGGTAGGGCGCGTCCCTACAATCTGCGGTTCCCTTATTCACTTCCTATTCAGTCATTCAGGAGATATCCATGAAGAAGCATCTGTTGGCATTTGCAGTGGCCACGCTGGCCGTTGGTGGAGCGTTCGCGCAGGCGAACGACACCCTGGCCAAGGTCAAGGCCTCCGGCGTGCTGAGCATGGGCGTGCGCGATTCCTCTGGCGCCCTGTCCTACACCCTGGGCGATGGCAAGTACGCGGGCTTTCACGTCGAGGTCTGCCAGCGCATCGCCGCTGAACTCGAGAAGCAGGCTGGCCGCAAGCTCGAGGTCAAGTACGTGCCCGTGACCTCCCAGAACCGCATTCCCCTGGTGCAAAACGGCACCGTGGACATCGAGTGCGGCTCCACCACCAACAATGCCACCCGTCAGAAGGACGTGTCCTTCCTGAACACCACCTATGTCGAGGAAGTGCGTATCGCAGTGAAGTCCAATTCGGGCATCACCGGCATCTCCCAGCTCAATGGCAAGAACGTGGCCACCACCACCGGCACCACCTCGGTGCAGCACCTGCGCAAGCACGAGCGCGCCACGGGCATGGACTTCAAGGAAGTCTTTGGCAAGGACCACGCCGACAGCTTCCTGCTGCTCGAGTCGGGCCGCGCCGATGCTTTCGTGATGGACGGCTCCATCCTGGCCGGCAACATCGCCAACGCCAAGAACCCCGGTGACTTCCGCATCGTCGGTGAAGTCCTCAGCGTCGAGCCCATCGCCATCATGGTGCGCAAGGACGATGCGGGTATCAAGAAGCTGGGTAACGACGTCATCGCCGGCATGGTTCGTTCTGGCGACATGGCCAAGCTGTGGGACAAGTGGTTCATCCAGCCGATCCCGCCGAAGAACGTGAAGGTGGGTCTGGCCCTGTCCGAGAGCACCAAGGCAGCCTGGGCATCCCCCAACGACAAGCCGATGGAAGACTACGCCAAGAAGTGACCAGGTCCTGACCTGATCACCACCCCTGCCGCGGCCTGCCTCGGCGGGGGTTTTTTTCGACAACGGCAAGGAGAGGCGCATGGCCCTGGACTGGCGGGTGTTCTGTAAGGAAACCACCACGGGCGACCTGATTGAAGGTTGCTTCGGGCGCGGTGGCGACCAGACCTACCTGAACTGGATCGTGTCGGCCTGGGGCTGGACGCTGGCCGTGGCCCTGCTGGCCCTGTGCGTGGCCTTGTTCTTCGGATTGATCGTGGGGACGCTGCGCACCTTGCCCTCCAGCCCTTGGCTGGTGCGACTGGGCAATGCGTGGGTCGAACTCTTTCGCAATATCCCCCTGCTGGTGCAGGTGTTCTTGTGGTACTTCGTGGTCCCCGCGGTCGTGCCGGCCATGAAATCGGTGCCGTCCGAATTGCTGGTGGTGATTGCACTGGGGCTTTACACGTCTTCGCGCGTCGCCGAGCAGGTGCGGGCGGGCATACAAGCGCTTCCGCGAGGCCAGCGCTACGCCGCCCAGGCGCTGGGGCTCACCACCGCCCAGACCTACCGGCATGTGCTGCTACCCATGGGGTTGCGCATCGTGATCCCGCCACTGACCAGCGAGGCGATGAACATCGTCAAGAACTCCTCTGTGGCATTCGCGGTGTCGGTGGGGGAACTGACCTTCTTTTCACGCCAGGCAGGCGAGGAGACCTCGGCGCCGATCGAGGTTTACCTGGCCGCCACGCTGCTCTATGCAGTGTCGGCACTGTCCGTCAATCGGGTGATGGGCGTGATCGAGCGCCGTACACGCGTCCCCGGCTTCGTGGCTGCAGGCGGCATGAGCGGAGGGCACTGACATGGAACTCGACCTGTCGTTCTATGACTGGGACATGATCCGGCGCTTTGTCGCCCAGGGTTTTGTCTTCAGCATCTGGCTCACCGTCGTGGCCACGGCGGGAGGCATCCTTCTGGGAACGGTGCTGGCCCTGATGCGCCTGTCTGGCAAGGCCTTCCTGGAATGGCCAGCAGCCGCTTACGTGAACACCATGCGCTCCATTCCGCTGGTGATGGTGTTGCTGTGGTTTTTTCTCCTGATTCCGTTTGCCCTCGGCCGGCCGCTGGGTGCGGAAACCTCGGCGGTGATCACCTTCATTGCCTTTGAGGCGGCGTTTTTCTCCGAGATCGTGCGGGCGGGCATCCAGTCCATTCCGCGCGGACAGGTCAACGCCGGTTTCGCCCTGGGCCTGACCTACCCGCAGAACATGCAGCAGATCATCCTGCCGCAGGCTTTTCGCAACATGCTGCCGGTCTTCCTGACCCAGACCATCATCTTGTTTCAGGACACCTCGCTGGTGTATGCGATCGGGGCCTACGACATGCTCAAGGGCTTCGAGACCATGGGCAAGAACCTGGGCCGTCCGGTGGAGGCCTACCTGCTGGCGGCCGTGGTGTATTTCGTGATGTGCCTGGGCCTGTCGTACCTGGTGCGCAAGATCCAGGCGCGCGTACAGATCATTCGTTGAGGGAGTGGCGCCATGGCCATGATCGAAATCAAGAACGTCTCCAAGTGGTACGGCCCGGTGCAGGTGCTGCAGGACTGCTCCGTGAGCATCAACAAGGGCGATGTGGTTGTGGTGTGTGGCCCTTCGGGGTCGGGCAAGTCGACCCTGATCAAGACCGTCAACGGGCTGGAGCCGATCCAGCAGGGCGAGATCTTCGTGGACGGCGTGGCGCTGCACGACCCGGCCACCAACCTTCCCCAGCTTCGCAGCCGCGTGGGCATGGTGTTCCAGCACTTCGAGCTGTTTCCGCACCTGTCGGTGACCGAGAACCTCACGCTGGCCCAGGTGAAGGTGCTGGGGCGCACGCTGGACGAAGCCCGTGTCCGCGGTCTGAAGATGCTCGATCGCGTGGGCCTGATGGCGCACAAGGACAAGTTTCCCGGTCAGCTCTCGGGCGGGCAGCAGCAGCGCGTGGCGATCGCGCGCGCGCTGTCGATGGACCCGATCGTGATGCTGTTCGACGAGCCCACCTCGGCCCTTGACCCCGAGATGGTGGGTGAGGTGCTGGACGTGATGATGACCCTGGCCCGCGAGGGCATGACGATGATGGTGGTCACCCACGAGATGGGCTTTGCGCGCAAGGTGGCCAACCGGGTCATCTTCATCGACGTGGGCGGGCGCATCCTGGAGGACTGCGCCAAGGACGATTTCTTTGGTCACCCCGAGGCGCGCCAGCCCCGGACCAAGGATTTCCTGAACAAGATCCTGGCGCACTGACCCCATGCGGGATCGGGCCACCGGCCTGGCGCCCCGGTTCCCGCGAGCGGCCACAATACGGGACATGAACGCCCCGACTTCTTCGCTCACGATCACTCGCCCCGACGACTGGCATACGCACCTGCGCGATGGCGATGCACTGGCTACCGTCGTGCCGCACACTTCGGCCCAATTCGCCCGGGCCATCGTCATGCCCAATCTGAAGCCGCCGGTGACCACCGCAGCCCAGGCCGCGGCATACCGCGAGCGCATCCTGGCCCATGTGCCCGCAGGCGAGCGCTTTGAGCCGCTGATGACGCTGTACCTCACCGACAACCTGCCGCCCGACGAGATTCGCCGCGCGCGAGAGGCCGGTGTGGTGGCCCTCAAGCTTTATCCGGCCGGCGCCACCACCAACAGCGACGCCGGCGTGACCGACATCCGCAAGACCTACGCCACGCTGGAGGCCATGCAAAAGGAGGGCGTCCTGCTGCTGGTGCACGGCGAGGTGACCTCGTCCGACATCGACCTGTTCGACCGCGAGGCGGTGTTTATTGAGCAGCAGCTGATTCCGTTGCGCCGTGACTTCCCCGGTCTGAAGATCGTGATGGAGCACATCACGACCCGCGAGGCGGCGCAGTACGTGGCGCAGGCGGGCCCGCTTACCGCCGCCACCATCACCGCGCACCATCTCCTTTACAATCGCAACGCCATCTTCACCGGCGGCATCCGCCCGCACTATTACTGCCTGCCAGTCCTCAAGCGCGAGACGCACCGTCAGGCGCTGGTGCAGGCCGCCACCGGCGGCAGCCCGAACTTCTTCCTGGGCACCGACAGCGCGCCGCACCCGGCCCACTTGAAGGAGCACGCCACCGGCTGTGCCGGCTGCTACACCGCGCCGGCGGCGATGGAGCTGTATGCCCAGGCCTTTGAGGCGGCAGGCGCCCTGGACAAGCTCGAAGGCTTTGCCAGCCACTTCGGCGCGGATTTCTATGGCCTGCCCCGCAACACCGGTACCTTGACCCTGCGGCGTCAGCCCTGGCAGCTGCCCGAGACCTATCCCTTTGGCCAGGCGCAGATCAAGCCTCTGTGCGGTGGCGAGACCCTGGCATGGAAGGTGGCCTGAGCGACCTGGACTGGGGGGCGCCCTGGTACGCGCCTTGGCGCGAGGCGGGGCCGCAGGTCACGGCCCGTAGGGCCCAGGGACTGCCGGTGCATGAGGCCCTGAACCAGCAGGTAGGGGTGCATGCGGTGCGCTTCGTGCCACAGGACGCCCTGCCCGTGGGAGTGGCCTACGAGCGATTCATCTTCGAGCAGCGCCAGTGCCCGACCCGAGAGGGCCTGCATGATTTCTTCAACGGCCTGTGCTGGTTGCGCTTTCCGCAGGCCAAGCGGCGGCTGAACGAACTGCAGGCGGCGCAGATCGCCGCCCATGGCGTGGCAGGCGTGCGCGGGCCGGTGCGCGATGCGATCACCGTGTTCGACGAGAACGGCGCCCTGCTCGATGCCCCCGCCCCCCTGTGGGAGGCGCTGGTGGCACGCCAGTGGCGGCGCCTGTTCGTCGATCTGCGGCCCCTGTGGGCTCAGGCACAGGTGGTGCTGTTCGGACATGCGCTCCTGGAAAAACTGGCCGCGCCGCGCAAGGACATGACGGCCCATGTCTGGCTCGGGTCTGCCCCCCTGTCCGCCCTGGAGGACGCCGATGCCTGGCTGTCCGAGGCGCTCACCGCAGACCGCCTGGCCGCCAAGCCCTTCGTGCCCCTGCCGGTGCTGGGGGTGCCAGGCTGGTGGTCCGCCAACGCTGATCCGGCCTTTTATGACGACCCGGTGGTCTTTCGGCCGGCCCGTCCGCGCCCCGCCGCGGGGTGAGGCGAAAGACCCTTCGAAAACTGGCAATTTCTCCGGCGGGCCTTGCATTCCTGGCCGCGAGCCTTATCTTCCGTGACGGTCAACTTTCCCCTGACTTCGGAGCTCGAATGAAACGCATCATCCTGTTCGTCGCCACCAACCTGGCCATCGTGGTGGTATTGGGCATCGTGGCCAGCCTGCTGGGCGTGAACCGGTACCTCACGGCCAACGGCCTGAACCTGGGCGCCTTGCTGGGATTCGCCCTCATCATGGGTTTCGGTGGGGCGTTCATTTCGCTGCTGCTTTCGAAGCCCATTGCCAAGTGGAGTGCCGGAGTGCAGCTGATCACCCAGCCGCGCAATGCGGACGAAGCCTGGATCGTCGATACCGTGCGCCGTTTCGCCGACAAGGCCGGCATCGGCATGCCCGAGGTCGGCATCTTCGAGGGCGAGCCCAACGCCTTTGCGACCGGCGCCTTCAAGAACAACGCCCTTGTGGCAGTCTCCACCGGTCTGCTCCAGGGCATGACCCGCGAGGAAGTCGAGGCCGTGATCGGTCACGAAGTCGCTCACATCGCCAATGGCGACATGGTGACTATGGCCCTGATCCAAGGCGTGATGAACACCTTCGTGGTGTTCCTCTCTCGCGTGATCGGCTACGCGGTAGACAGCTTCCTGCGCCGTGGCGATTCGGAGAACACCGGCCCCGGCATCGGCTACTGGGTAACCACCATCGTGCTGGACATCGTCCTCGGTTTCCTGGCCGCCATCGTCGTGGCCTGGTTCTCGCGCCAGCGCGAGTTCCGTGCTGACCGCGGCGCCGCCGACCTCATGGGCCGCAAGCAGCCCATGGTCAACGCGCTGGCGCGCCTGGGCGGCATGGTCCCGGGCCAGCTGCCTCAGGGCCTGCAGGCCATGGGCATCACCTCGGGCGTGGGCAAGCTGTTCTCGTCGCACCCGCCCATCGAGGAGCGGATCGCGGCCCTGCAGCAGTCCTGACCCGCATCGGTCTCCCACGAAGCCGCCCTCGGGCGGCTTTTTCGTCGCCACCTACAATCCCGGGCAGGAGCACCCCATGACCATCAAGAGTGACAAGTGGATCCGCCGCATGGCTGAACAGCATGGCCTGATCGAGCCCTTCGAGCCCAAGCAGGTGCGCGAAGTCCAGGGCCAGCGCGTCATCAGTTACGGCACTTCCAGCTACGGCTACGACATCCGCTGCGCGCCGGAGTTCAAGGTCTTCACGAATATCCACAGCACCGTGGTCGACCCCAAGAACTTCGACGAAAAGAGCTTCGTAGATTTCCATGGCGACTCCTGCATCATCCCCCCCAACAGCTTCGCCTTGGCCCGCACGGTCGAATACTTCCGCATCCCGCGCAACGTGTTGACCATCTGTCTGGGTAAGAGCACCTACGCCCGCTGCGGCATCATCGTGAACGTCACGCCCTTCGAGCCCGAGTGGGAGGGCTATGTCACGCTGGAATTCAGCAACACCACGCCGCTGCCGGCGCGCATCTACGCGGGGGAGGGCTGTGCGCAGGTCCTGTTCTTCGAGAGCGACGAGACCTGCGACGTGAGCTACAAGGACCGCGGCGGCAAGTACCAGGGCCAACGCGGCGTCACGCTGCCCAAAGCCTGAGCCGGGCTACCCACCGGTAAACCGCTGCGGCCGCATGCCGTCAGCGTCCGACACGAGGGGCCGAAGGGGCCGCCTAGGATCAGGTCTGCCCTGATCGTGGTGTGCCCGCATGCGCCCTGCCTCCTCCTGGCCCTCCGTCTCTCTTCGCGCCCTGTTCTGGACGACTGCGCTGACCCTGCTGGCGGGCGAAGCGCTGGCCTTCTACCTCCTGTGTGCCCACCAGGTGCATCGCGCGCAGGCGCGCCGGCAGCTGTCGCAGGCGCAGGCACAGGCGTTCAGCGATTGTCTGACCTATGTCAGCGGCTCCACCATCGCCAGCTGTACCCGCTACATGCGCTTGCAGCGCTGACACGCACACCTCGCGTCAGTACTCGGCGCCCTCGACCAGGAAGCGCACACGCCGCTGACCCTGCCATTCGTCGGCGTCCAGCCGGAAGGCCAGTTTCACCCGAGGCGGTAGCGGCTCGGTGCGCCCGAACCAGATGCCGTCCACCGGTTGGCCCTGGTGGCGGATCCGCAAGGACAGGTGCTTTTCGCCCACCAGGCGTTGCGAGACGATGTCCACGTCTTCACTGAAGACCGGGGGCGGGAAGCCCTGGCCCCAGACCTCCTGGTGCAGTGTGTCGACCAGGTCGGTGTGCCGGTATTCCGCGGGCAAGGGACCGTCGGTTTCCAGGCGCCGCTGCAGCGTGGACGCATCAAGCCATTGCGCCGCGACCTCGGCCAGCGCCTGCTCGAAGGTGTCCAGATGCTCCTCGGCCACGGTGCAGCCAGCGGCCATCGCATGGCCGCCAAACCGCAGCAGCACGCCGGGGTGGCGCTTGGCCACCAGGTCCAGCGCGTCGCGCAGGTGAAAGCCCGGGATGGAGCGGCCCGAGCCCTTGAGTTCGTGCTCCTTACCCGCCGCCTGGCTGGCCGCAAAGACGAAGGTGGGGCGGTGGAATTGGTCCTTGATACGCGAGGCCACGATGCCGACCACACCTTCGTGGAAGTCGGGATCGAAGACGCAGATTGCGGGCGGTGGGGTCTCGTCGTTATCGAACAGGGACTGCGCCAATTCCAGGGCCTGCTCGCGCATGCCGCCTTCGATCTCACGGCGTTCGCGGTTGATGGCGTCCAGGGTGCGCGCCAGTTCGTCGGCGCGCACCGGATCGTCGGTGAGCAGGCACTCGATGCCCAGGGTCATGTCGGACAGGCGCCCCGCCGCATTGATACGGGGTCCGATGGCGAAGCCGAAGTCGAAGCTGGTGGCCGTGCGCGCATTGCGGCCCGCCGCCGTGAACAGGGCCGCTAGGCCTGGCGGCAAGGTGCCCGCGCGGACGCGGCGCAGGCCCTGGGCGACCAGGCGGCGGTTATTGGCGTCCAGCTTCACCACGTCGGCGACGGTACCGAGGGCCACGATGGGCAGGAGGGCATCCAGCTTGGGCTGATGGCCCGCCAAGAAGACGCCCCGCGCGCGCAGCTCGGCGCGTAGCGCCAGCAGCACATAGAACATCACGCCGACACCGGCCAGGGACTTGCTCTCGAAAGTGCAGCCGGGTTGGTTGGGGTTCACGATCACCGCAGCCTGGGGCAGCTCGGGGCCTGGCAGGTGGTGGTCGGTCACCAGCACCTGCAGGCCCAGGGCGTTGGCCTGTGCCACGCCCTCCACGCTGGCGATGCCGTTGTCCACAGTGACCAGCAGGTCGGCGCCCTTCGCGTGCACGCGCTGCGCGATGGGCGCGGTCAGGCCATAGCCGTCGACCACGCGGTCGGGGACCAGGTAGCCCACCTGCGTCGCACCCAGCAGACGCAGCCCTCGCACGGCGACGGCACAGGCGGTGGCGCCGTCGCAGTCGTAGTCGGCCACGACGCAGATGCGCTTGCCCTGCGTCAGGGCATCCGCCAGCAGGCGCGCGGCTTCGTGCGCGCCCTGCAGACCGTCCGGCGGCAGCAGACGGGCCAGGCCGTCGTCGAGGTCGTCGCGGTGGGCCACGCCACGCGCTGCGAAAAGGCGCGCCAGCAGGGGATGCACGCCCGCCTGCTCCAGGGCCCAGGCAGCGCGCGGGGGAATGTCTCGGGCAATGATCTTCATAGGGTCTCGAGCACCGTCGCCACGGCGGGCGGGCGCAGCAGGCGGGCAGCGCGTCGCCACCAGGCCAGGGAGGAAGGCGGGGTTGTCCAGGAGCGGGCGTGCCGCTCGCCGCACAGCGTGAGGGTCACCGCGTGTCCGCGCTGCGCGGCGTCCAGCAGCGGGGGCAGCACCTGGGCGTCCAGCGCTCGCCAGGCCTGGGCCCACGCCTGGCCGTGGCCCGCCAGCGCGGGTTCGCGCAGGCGATCGTCCACGCGCAGGGCAGACGCTGGCCCAGGTACTGTCGGCAGCGTACCCGCCCCGCTGACCCAGAAGGAGTTGACGGGCCGAAGGCCCGCCTGTTCGCGCGCCTCGTTCACCGGGTGCGTGTACAGCAGCATCTGCATTTCCTGCTGCAGGCGCCGCAAGGGCCGCGCCGCCGCCGACCGCGGCAGCCAGTCGTCCACTCGGCGTCCGCAGACCCGGTCCAAGCTGGCACTGGCCAGGCCACGAAAGACCTCGCCGCAGCCGATCCAGCGCGTGGGCGTGAGGTAGGCCAGTTCGATGCCGTCCTCTTGGAAATAGGGTGAGACCGCCGCAAGCAGGGCCCGCGAGTCTTCCTCGGTGAGTTGCAGGCTCTCGACGGGATGCATGAGGATGTGGTCCTGCGCCACATGCCAGTGGCAGGGCGAGATCCATGCCCAGGCGGCATCGCCCGGAGGCTGGCCAGCCTGCGCACGTTCCCAGGCCGCCCAGGGCAGGGCGCCATCCGCACCCTGCAGGCCCAGGGCCTGGGCCCGTGCGCGCTCTTGCGGGGGGGACAGGTCTTGCGTGTCGCCCTCGAGCGCGGACCCGGGTTGCAGGCGCGTCAGCAGGCGCTGCAGCACGTGCAGTTCGCTGGCCACACCGGCCCGCGCAGCCTCCAGGCCCGCTGCATCGGCATAGGGAACGATCAGGTGCTGGGCGGCGAACATGGGTCTATTGTCCCGGATGCCACAATGCAGGGCCTTCTCCCTCCTGCTTTCCCGGTCGAATCCACCGCCTCATGCGACTTCCGTACGAACTGCTTCTGGGCTGGCGCTACACGCGAGCCGGCCGGGCCACGCGACGCAACGGCTTCATCTCCTTCATCTCGGGGGTGTCCATGCTGGGGATCGCGCTGGGCGTGGCCGCCCTGATCATCGTGTTGTCGGTGATGAACGGGTTCCAGCGCGAAGTGCGTGACCGCATGCTGGGCGTTGTCTCCCATATCGAGATCTATGGTCCGGGCGGCGAGGTGCTGCCCGACCCCGCAGGCACGCTGGCCCAGGCGCGCCAGCATCCGCAGGTGGTGGCGGCTGCGCCCTTCGTCGCGGCCCAGGCGCTGCTGGCGCGGGGCGAAGAGATGCGCGGCACGCTGGTGCGCGGCATCGACCCCGCGTTGGAGCCGGAGATCACCGAGCTGGCCATGTCCCTGCGCAACACCGCTCTGAAGCGCCTGGTACCGGGCGACTTCGGCATCGTGGTGGGCCGCGACCTGGCGCGCCAGCTGGGTCTCCGCGAAGGCGATCCGGTCACGCTGATCTCCCCGAGCGGGCAGGTGACGCCGGCGGGCTTCGTGCCGCGCCTGAAGCAGATGGTGGTCGTGGGCGTCTTCGACTCGGGCCACTTCGAATACGACAACGGTTTGGTCCTGATGCACCAGGACGACGCCATGCGCCTGTTCCGTCTGGAAGGTCCCACAGGCCTGCGCCTGAAGCTCAAGGACCTGCATCAGGCCCGCGAGGTCGGGGCGCAACTGGCTGCCACCTTGCCGGGCGGCCTGATCGTGCGTGACTGGACGCGCCAGAACCGCTCGTGGTTTGCCGCCGTGCAGCTGGAGAAACGCATGATGTTCATCATCCTCACGCTGATCGTGGCGGTGGCTGCCTTCAACCTCGTGAGCACGCTGGTCATGACCGTGACCGACAAGCGCGCCGACATCGCCATCCTGCGCACGCTGGGCGCGAGCCCCGCCAGCATCATGGGGATCTTCGTGGTGCAAGGGGCGACGGTGGGCGTGGCGGGCACGCTGTCCGGGCTCTTGCTCGGGCTGGGTGTGGCCTTCAACATCGATGTCATCGTGCCCGCGCTGGAGCAGTTGCTCAATGCCAGCTTCCTGCCGCGGGACATCTATCTGATCAGCCGCATGCCCAGCGACCCGCAGTCCGCCGACATCGTGCCGATTGCACTGATCTCGCTGGTGATGTCCTTCGTCGCTACGATCTATCCCAGCTGGCGTGCCAGCCGCGTCAATCCTGCGGAGGCCCTGCGCTATGAGTGAGCCGGTCCTGCAGGCGCAAGGCCTGTCCAAGCGCTTCACCGAAGGCGGCCTCGATGTTCAGGTGCTGCGCGGGGTCGATCTCACGGTGCAGCCCGGCGAGACGGTGGCTATCGTGGGCGCCTCGGGATCGGGCAAGAGCACCTTGCTGCATCTGCTGGGAGGGCTGGATGCGCCCACCGAGGGCAGCGTGCGTCTCATGGGCGAAGAACTCTCGCGCCTGGGGCCGGCGGCACAAGGCAGGCTGCGCAATCAGTACCTGGGCTTTGTCTACCAGTTTCATCACCTGCTGCCGGAGTTCAGCGCACTGGACAACGTGGCCATGCCGCTACGGATCCGGCGCGACCCGATCGAGTCCTGCCGCGCGAGGGCCCGCGAGGTCCTGGCGTCGGTGGGCCTGGGCGACCGGGTCCTGCATCGCCCCGCCGAACTCTCGGGCGGCGAGCGCCAGCGCGTGGCCATCGCGCGCGCCCTGGTGACCCGTCCGGCTTGCGTGCTGGCCGACGAGCCCACCGGCAATCTGGATCGGACGACGGCCGACGGTGTGTTCGAGCAGATGCTGCAGCTGGCGCGTGAGCAGAGCACGGCGTTCGTGGTGGTGACGCATGACACGTCACTGGCGGATCGCTGCAGCCGGCAGCTGCGCCTGGTGGCAGGGCAGCTGACCTAGCGGGCGCATCGCGCGCCCTCGGGCCCGATCAGGTCAGGGCCAGGCTGAGCAGCGGGAACGCGCAGACCAGCAGCAGCACCGCGAACATCGCCGCGACAAAAGGCATCGCCCCGGCAAAGATGCTTTCCACTGATACCTTGGGATCGTTGAGTACCGATTTGACGGTGAACACCGAGATGCCAAAAGGCGGTGTGAGCAAGCCCATTTCCACCGCCAGCACCGTGATGACGCCAAAGTGAATGAGGTTGAAGCCAAAAGCCTGCGCGATCGGAACCGCCACCGGCGTCATGATCAGCAGGATCGAGCTCGAGTCCAGGATCATGCCCAGTAGCAAGACGATGCCGATGTACAGCGCCAAGAAGCCGTAGGGGCCCAGACCGGCGTCGCGCACCATGTCGGCGATCGCCACCGGCACCCCCGCCACACTGAGCATGCGGCTGTAGAAGCCTGCAGCCACCAGCAGAATCAAGATCGTGCACGAGACACTGCCGGTCTCATGCAGCACCCGCCACAGATTGCCCTGACCCAGCGAGCGGCGAGCCAGTGCGATCAGCAGCGCGCCGGCTGCCCCCACACCACCGGCCTCGGTCGGGGTGAAAAAGCCGCTGTACAGCCCGCCCAGCACCAGCACCACCAGCGCAGCGATGGGGACGAGTTTGGAGGCCATCTGTGTGCCGGTGAGCGTGATCTGCACCCTGCGCTCGCGCGCCAGCTCGGCCTGGCGCGCCAGGTCGAACACGCGATCCGGCGTGAAGTGCGCCATGCACATGATCATCACCGCAAAGACCACGGCCAGAAGCAGGCCCGGGATCACGCCCGCAACGAACAGTGTGCCGATGGATTGCTCGGCCAGCACGCCGTAGATGATCATCAGCAGGCTGGGCGGAATCATCATGCCCAGCACCGAGCTGCCGGCCACGGTGCCGGTGGCAAAGGTCGTCTTGTAGCCGTGGCGCACCATCTCGGGCACCGCCACGCGGGTGAACACCGCCGCCGACGCGATCGACACGCCGGTGACCGCGGCGAACACGGTGTTGGCCGCCACCGTGGCCACGCCCAGGCCGCCGCGCAGCTTGCGCAGCAGCACCTCGGCCACGGTGAAGGTGTCCTTGCCGACGTTCGATATGCTGACCAGCAATCCCATCAGCACGAACAGCGGAATGGTGGCGAAGATGTAGTCGGCAATGCCGTGGTAGGCGGCCCTGTACATCAGCCGCATCGCCATGTCGAGGTTGTCGCGTACCAGCCAGACGCCGAAGAAGCCGACAGCCAGCAGCGCCACGCCGATGTGCACGCCCAGCAGCACCAGCAGCACGAGGCCGCCGATCAGCAGGCCACCCAGTCCGAGATCGCTCATGCGCCGCCTCCGAGCGGGTCGTCCACCGGGCCGGTCTGGCCGTGCCTGCGCAGGATGCCGGGA
>JBEEIS010000011.1:0-6338 GCA_041169755.1 Pseudomonadota bacterium
CAGGTCGCCATGGAAGTTGGGGGCGGGCGTGAAGGTGAAGGTGCCGTCGGCGTTGAGGGTCAGGGTGCCCTGGCCGGGGAAGGTGGCGGTGTTGTTCTCGGTGGTGTATTTCGTGTCGTCACCCGCCACCGTGAAGCCAGTGACCGTGAGCGTTCCACCGTCGCTGTCTTCATCGTTCGCCAGGACGTCGATCGTGGTGGCGGCGCTATCTTCATTGACGGTTTCCGCATCATTCCTCGCCACCGGTATGTCGTTGACCGGCGTTACGCTGATCGAGAGCGTAGCCGTGGCGAAGCCGCCCTGGCCGTCGGAGAGGGTGTAGGTGATGGCAGGCAGGTCGCCATGGAAGTTGGGGGCGGGCGTGAAGGTGAAGGTGCCGTCGGCGTTGAGGGTCAGGGTGCCCTGGCCGGGGAAGGTGGCGGTGTTGTTCTCGGCGGTGTATTCCGTGTCGTCACCCGCCACCGTGAAGCCAGTGACCGTGAGCGTTCCACCGTCGCTGTCTTCATCGTTCGTCAGGACGTCGATCGTGGTGGCGGCGCTGTCCTCACTGACGGTTTCCGTATCATTCCTCGCCAGCGGTATCGCATTAGGTACGGGCAGAAGGCATTTCATCAGCTTGTCGACATCCATCGATGAATTGATTTGCGCCTGGCCTTCGGTGATTTGGATCGATCCTGTAGCGAGGATGAAGCCAACGTTGTTCTTGTCGTTGTCTTTGTTGCCTTGTTTCCATCCGTCCAGTGCGTCTTGCGCTGTCGTGAACGAGGGGTCCGTCCAGAAGTAATAGCCATCCCTGGCACGTGTCTGGCCGCTGATCCACCCGTAATAGGTCGTCCCTCCGATATCCATGCGAACCAGCACATCGTTGCCATGGCCCTCTTCATCGGTGTCGGGCAGGCTGATGCCACCGATCTCCAAGCCCGTGGAGGCCACATTGACATGGCTCGCCTCTCGCGTGATCTCACCGTCGGTGTTCGAGATTGGGTACGCGATGCCCAGGACGGGCGACGCCTGCGACGCCTCGACGCTCGGTTCGGTGTCCACCAGGGCCTCGGCGCCTGTTGCGGCCGCCGCACCATCGAACATGAAGCGTGCCTCCAGCGCCAGGGGCCGAGGTGAGGCGGACAGGAGACGGGAGGGCCGTGCGGCCTGGGGCAGTGGGGTGAAGATCATGCTGAAAGCTCCTGTGCAAGGAAGGTCAGATGAAGGGCGCGTAGCGTTAGCGCCCACGCGGCGCTGCAATGTCAACGCGTCCGCTCATGCCGGCCATGAGTTCAGGAAAGCGCCCGTGGATGGCGGCGGCGACCTTGAGCGACTGGCTCACCGGGTCCACCCGTGCGCCCAGGCGCGTGAGGCGGGCTGGATAGGTCTTGCCGGTTTCGTCGATCGCCACCATGAAGTCGGCGCCGACGCGCAGCCAGCCGAGCCATGCCGAGGGCACGATGAACTCCAGCTCCAGCACGCTGTCGTCCAGGATGTCCAGGACCGGCTGGCCCGCCTGAACGAATTGCTGCTCGCGTACCTTTTGCTCCGCTACGCGGCCCGAGAAGGGCGCCACCACGGTGCATTTCTCGAGGATGGCCTGCTGGCTGGCCAGCTCGGCGCGGGCCCGGCGGACTGCCACCTGGGACAGCTCCAGTTCGAGGTGGCCGACCGCGTTGAGCTTGTGCAGTGACTCGTTGGCCTGGGCGGTTGTCTCGGCCGCCTGCAGGTCGGCCTGCTGCTTTTGCAAGTGGGCCTGCTGCACGCTGCAGTCAAAGCTCGCCAGCACCTGGCCCGCGCGAAAGCTTGCGCCCTCAGGCACCGGCAGCCGGTTGACCTTGGCGCCGACCTCGGCGGCCAGGGTGGTGTAGCGGCGCGGCATCAGCTGCGCCCGAATGGCCTGGCGCGCCAGCGGGGCACCCTCGGTGCGCGGGGAGGCGGCCAGGTCCGCCGGTGCCACCGCGGTCACCGCAGTGACTGCGCCCGCGGGCCGTGCGCGTGTCGGCTCCCCACCCGCCACTTGCGCCAGCGCGGGCAGGTGCCACCCGAGGACGGCGGCCATGATGGTGGCTTGGGTGCGGGTGTGCATGGTCAGTCTCCTCGGGGTGCGACGGGTGCAGGCACGGGTCCGAGCGCCCAGCGCCGGCTCGTGCGCAGCTGGCCGACCAGATCGGGCAGAGACAGGCTGTCCACGCTGGCGATGACCGGGTCCAAACCGAGCGAGGCTTCCAGCCTGGCCTCGGCCGCATGCGCTTGCGAGATCGACTGGTAGTGGCGCAGCAGGCTGAGGATGGCACCCGTTTCAGCGCTGACGCGGTCCAGCTTGCTTTGGGTCTGCACGCTTTCGCGGTGCGTCAGGAGTTCGGCCAGTCGGCGGTCCGCGGCGTAGATCTCCTCATTGCGCTCCATCTGGCGCAGCGCGTTGTCCCACTGCAGGCGGGCCAGGTGCACCTGGGCCAGAACCGCCATATGGGCCGTCAGGCGCCGCTGGTCGGCCAGCTTGATACCGGCTTCGGCCAGCTTTTTCTGCTGCTCCATCGTGACCAGGTTCATGAGGTTGAAGGACAGCTGCAGCCCGGCTTCGTTCCAGCGGTTGTTGACCAGGTAGTTGTCGGTGTCGTAGTTCAGGCTGTAGCTGAAGCTGATGTTGGGGAACAGCTTGACCAGGGTCTTGCGCGCCTCCAGGCGGGCGATGCGGGTGTTGTGGTGCTGCTCGCGCAGATCGGCGCTCTGGCGCAGGGCGGTTTCCTCCAGCTGCTCGATCGGCAGTTGCAGGACATGGCGGTTGGTGCGGTCCTCGGGCGGTTCGACCACCCGCAGCGACTGGCCCAGCGGTGCGTTGATCAGCCAGGCCAGTTCGACCTGCGCAGCCGAGAGTTCCTGGGCGATGGCCTCGAGCAGGCGCAGGTTCTCCAGCACCTGGCGCTGGTAGCGCAGCGAATCCGCCGGGTTACGCACGCGGCTGGCCTCGGCCTGGCGGGCGTCGACCAGGGCGTCCTGGGCCATCGCCACTGTGGCGCGCACACGGTCCTGCAAGGCTTGCGCGCTGGCGGCGCGCCAGAAGGCGATGCGCACGTCCTGGGCCAGCAGGTGCATGGCCTTGCGGCGCTTTTCCAGAGCGATCTGGACGCGGTCGCCCTGCTGTTGGCTGTTGTAGTAGCCCAGCCCGAAGTCCAGCAGGCTCCAGCTCAGGCCCAGCTGCATCGTGGTGTGGGTGCGGTCCTGCGAGATGAAGCGCGCGGTGGACGGCGCGCCGGTGAGGGCGTCGCGGCTTTCACTGATGCGGTCGTTGCTGCGCGACGTCAACGCCGTCTGGCCAGCGATGCGCGGCAGCATGTCGTAGACGGACAGGTCCAGCTGCTGGTGAGCGATCGCTTCCTCCAGCATCCGCACGCGGCGATCGAGGTTGTACTTGAGGGCGCGGGCCAGGGCTTCATCCAGGGTGAGCGGGCCGGCAATGGGGGGGACGTCCGCCCGCAGGGCGACCGCATCGGCGCGGTTGGCGTCGTGGGTGGTGTCCGGGGCCAGGGGTACGGGCGTGACGCTCGCACAGCCGGTCAGCACGGCTGCGGCGGCCAAGGCGATCAGGCGGCGGGGGGCTGAAACGGTCATCGCGCGGGAGCGGGGAGGGGGGTACTGCATGGGGCGGTCCTCGTGGTGCTGTGGGAATGCGTAAGAACGTACTAATTGCTTTCAGTCGGCTGAATAATAATCTCAAAGTGCTCATTTGCAATAAAAAAAGACACATAAACGTTAAATTAGTAACTTAAGTTCTTTGACGGGAGGGTGCGAATCTGCTAGCAGGAACCGTTAAATTGAGGTTCCTCGGGCGCGGCCCGTACAACAACAAGGAGACGCCCATGAGTGCAGCCGATGACATCGAACTTCCGGAGCAGCCCAAGGACCCGGCGCACCGGCGCGCTGCGCTGCTGGTGTCCTTGCTGGCGATGATCCTGGCCGTGGCCAGTCTGGGCGGTGGGAATGCGGCCAAGGATGCGGCGCACCACAACCTGCTGGCGGCCAATGCCTACGCCTTCTACCAGGCCAAGAACGTCCGCCAGACCGAATACAAGATCGCGGCCGATGGCCTGCGGGCGCAGCTCACCCACCCCCAATTACCGGCACCGACGCGCACCTACATGGAGGAGCGGCTGGCCGACTACGAGCGCACGATCAAGCGCTACGAGTCCGAGCCCGATACCGGGGAAGGCAAGAAGGAGCTGATGGTCCGGGCTCGCACGCATGAACAAGAGCGTGACGTGGCCATGCAACGCGACCCCTGGTTCGATTACGCCGAGGCGCTGTTGCAGATCTCGATCGTGCTGACATCGGTGGCGATCATCGCCGGCACCCCGATGCTGTTTGGCGGCGCCTTGATCCTGGGGATTCTGGGCAGTCTGGCGACGCTCAACGGCTTTCTGCTGCTGGTCTGAAACACGGGCTGGGCCCGGACGCAGCGATCACCGCGATGCGTTCGCTTGGGCTTTGGCGGCGCGGCGGAAGGACCAGGGCGGCACCGGGTTCGCGTCCTGCCACAGGCCCGCGCGCTGCTGGCGGGCCGTGGTCTCCGCCTCGGCATAGGCGGCGCGGTCCTGCGGCGACTGGTCGCGCGCGTACTGCTTGTAGTGCCAGGCCATGCCGCGGCGGATCTGCTCCAGGTTGATGTCCTGGCCGTTCAGCACGATCTTGCCCAGCGAGCGACCGTAGCGGTCTTGCTTGCCGCCTTCCACCGACACCTGCTTGTCAAAGACCAGGTCGCTCAGCGATTGCTTGGCGCGCTCGCCGAAGGCTTGGCTTTTCTCCGGGGAGTCGATGCCCAGCAGGCGGACCTTGTGGGTGCGCTTGTTGGCGTCCAGGACGGTGACGGTGTCGCCATCGGAGACGCCTACGACGCGTCCGGTGATCGGGGAGGCCGCCGCCGCAGCGATGGTGAGCGCCGTCAGCAGGACAGCACGAGCAAAGTGACGCAGGGAGGGGGAGGAGAGAAACACGGCGCGGTCCCGAAGTGAACCGGCCGATCATAAAACGGCAGAGCTACTAAAGATGAGCAGCGCGCGTGCTCAGGCGTGCAAGGCGCGGTGAAGGGTGTTGCGGGCCTATTCCCGAGGCCCGCGCCAGATCAGATCGGATAGATCAGCGAATTCGGGATCATCTCGCTGTCGTAGATCACCAGCCGGCTCTTGAACCGCAGCCCCTCGGGCGTGGAGACGATTTCATCGATCGTGCGCCCCACATTGAAGACCGTGGTCAGTTGCGACAGCTTGGTGCGAAACACCGCGTAGTTCGCCTCGCAGGCGTAGGTTCCCTCAGACACCTTGTGTATGAGCGGAATGCCCACGACATGCCGCTGGTAATACGGATCATGAAACAGCGTCTCGCTGATGCCGTAGGCCCGGTCCTTGAGCATGCCCTTGCTGTCAAAGGACAAGGTGGCGAGCGGAAAGCCCCGCTCATGGTTCTCCCGGGGCTGGATGCGGTAGATGCAGTCGTCCACGAACAGATCCACCCAGCGGTCCCAGTCGGCGCTGTCCACCGCACGGGCGTAGTCCGCATACAGCTGCTGGATCGCCAGGTACTCCTCGAACACCAGTGCGCTCATGACTCCATCACCTCCCGCCAATAGCGGTACATCCCGCGTATGAGTGTCTCCGTCACCATGTGGTCGGTGTGCGCGTCTGCGGTCCGTCCGCCCAGCTCGGCCAGCGCGCGGTGGTCAGGCTTGCTCTCGAAGCCTTCCTGCGAGAACTCGATCACTTCGCCGTCATCGGCCGACACGAAGCCCGCCGGTCCGAACAGGTTGGCCTGGCGCAGGCGACGCTCACGCATCTCGGGGGTGTCGTCCGCAAAGCCGAAATGCGTCCACACGAAGTCGAACGACCCATGGCCATCGGGTTGGATGTGGCGGGTGGACAGGCTGTTGACCTGCTGCTGCACGATCACGCTGGGAAAGATCGTGGTCATGGCCGCCGTCGGACCGCCCCACCAGGCCTCAGGCGCGATATCCAGGAAACGCGGGTCGTGCAGCTGCATGCTTTGCTTGAAGCTGGAGACCTGCGTGACCTGCCCACCGGAGCCGGAGGCGTCACCGGTGCCGCGGGTCGAGATCATGCTGCCGTGGCGGTTGCGAGCGTCCGTGATCAGCTCTGACTTGTTGTCTGCGCGCCAGAGTCCGAAGGTGACGAACCAGGTGTGCAGCAGGCCCGGGTGGTACGGGTCCTTGATGTTTTCCTGCATTAGCTTCCAGTTGCCCGGAATGCGCTGGCGGTTGTAGCCCAGGATCTGCAGCTCGCGGCCACTGAACACGCGGTCGAAGTGCCCCAGCACGGCGGGGCCCAGGTAATCTTCAAAGGACTCGA
>JBEEIS010000012.1:0-7135 GCA_041169755.1 Pseudomonadota bacterium
AAGTACATGCCGATCACCTGGATCACGTCGCTGCTCGGATCACTCGCCCTGATCGGCACGCCGCTGTTCTCGGGCTTCTATTCCAAGGACAGCATCATTGAAGCGGTGCACGCCACGACCCTCTGGGGTGCGGGCTTTGCCAACTTCGCGGTGCTGGCGGGCGTGTTTGTCACGGCCTTCTACTCCTTCCGCATGTACTTCCTGGTGTTCCACGGCAAGGAGCGGTTCGACCAGAACCCGGACGCGCACCACGACGATCATGGCCATGGTCATGACGACCACCACGAACCCCACGAGTCGCCCTGGGTGGTGACCGCGCCGCTGCTGCTGCTGGCGATTCCCTCGGTGGTGATCGGTTACCTGACCCTAGGGCCGTTGGTGCACGGCGACTTCTTCAAGGATGCGATCTTTGTCGATGCCGCGCGTCACCCGGCCATGGCCTCGCTGTCCCAGGCCTTCCACGGCGCGGCGCAGATGGCCCTGCACGGCCTGCAGACCGCGCCGTTCTGGCTGGCGGTGGCCGGTGTGGTGCTGGCTTGGTACATGTACCTGGTGAATCCGGCCTTGCCTGCAGCGATCAAGGCGCGCGTGATGCCGCTGCACACGCTGCTGGAAAACAAGTACTACATGGACTGGATCAACGAGAACATCCTGGCCCGCGGTGCCCGCGGCCTGGGCTTTGCGCTCTGGAAGGGTGGCGACGAGGCGGTTATTGACGGCACCGCCGTCAACGGCAGTGCCCGCGTGGTCGCCCTGTTCGCTTCGATCACGCGCCGGCTGCAGACCGGTTTCCTGTACCACTACGCACTGGCCATGATCATTGGCCTGTTCGTGCTGCTCACGTGGTTCACCTCGCCGCTGTCGGCCTGGCTGGGCAAGTAGGAGAAGAACAAAAATGGGTTTGTTGAGCCTTGCCATCTGGATGCCGATCTTTGTCGGCGTCGTGTTGCTGGCCCTGGGTCGTGATGACCAGGCACGCGTCGTACGCTGGGTTGCGCTGATGGGTGCTGTCGCCAGCCTGCTGGTCACGGTGCCTCTGTACACCGGCTTTGATGCGTCGTCTGCGGCGATGCAGTTCGTCGAGAAAGCGCCCTGGATCGAGCGCTTCAATGTCAATTACCACCTGGGCCTGGACGGGATCTCGTTCTGGTTCGTGCCGCTCACGGCTTTCATCACGGTGATCGTGGTGATTTCGGCCTGGGAGGTGATCACTGAGCGCGTGAACCAGTACATGGGCGCGTTCCTGATCCTGTCGGGTCTGATGATCGGCGTGTTCAGTGCCCTGGACGGCATGCTGTTCTACGTGTTCTTCGAGGCCACGCTGATTCCGATGTATCTGATCATCGGTATCTGGGGCGGTCCTCGCAAGATCTACGCAGCGTTCAAGTTCTTCCTGTACACGCTGCTCGGTTCGCTCCTGATGCTGATCGCGCTGATCTACCTCTATAACAAGGCGGGCGGCAGCTTTGACATCCAGGCCTGGCACCAGTTGCCCCTGGCCGCCGCGCCGCAGACGATGCTGTTCTTCGCCTTCTTCGCCGCCTTTGCGGTGAAGGTGCCGATGTGGCCGGTACACACCTGGCTGCCCGACGTGCACGTGGAAGCGCCTACCGGTGGTTCTGCGGTGCTGGCGGCGATCATGCTGAAGTTGGGTGCCTACGGCTTCCTGCGCTTTTCGATGCCGATCGCGCCGGATGCCGCTCACGAGTGGGCCTGGCTGATGATTGCGCTGTCCTTGATTGCCGTGATCTACGTCGGCCTGGTGGCGATGGTGCAGCAGGACATGAAAAAGCTGGTGGCGTATTCGTCGGTGGCCCACATGGGCTTCGTCACCCTGGGCTTTTTCATCTTCAACGACCTGGGTGTGGCCGGGGGTCTGGTGCAGATGATCGCTCACGGCTTCGTGTCGGGTGCGATGTTCCTGTGCATCGGCGTGCTCTATGACCGCGTGCATTCGCGCGAGATCGCCAGCTACGGCGGCGTGGTCAATACCATGCCCAAGTTCGCGGCGTTTGCGCTGCTCTTTGCCATGGCCAACTGCGGTCTGCCGGCCACCGCCGGTTTTGTGGGCGAGTGGATGGTGATCCTGGGTGCGACCCAGGCCAACTTCTGGCTGGGGCTGGCCGCCGCTACCGCGCTGATCTTCGGTGCCGCCTACACCCTGTGGATGTTCAAGCGCGTCTACCTGGGGCCCGTGGCCAATGACGATGTCAAGGCGCTCACTGATATCAATAGCCGCGAGTTCCTGATGCTGGCCCTGCTGGCCATCGCTGTTCTGTACATGGGCGTCCATCCCAAGCCCTTCACCGACGTCATGGACGTCTCCGTCGCCGAGTTCCTCAAGCACGTGGCGGCTTCGAAGCTGAAATGATCATGCTGGACACACAAAGCCTCCTCGTCGTCGCCCCGGAGATCGTTCTGGCCTTCATGGCTTGCGCCATCCTGCTGGTGGATCTGGGCGTCAAGAGCCGCTTGCGCGATCTGACCTATGTCCTGACCCTGGGCACTCTGGCCGTGGTCACCTGGCTGTGCGCCAGCGCGGCGCTCGGTGGCGGCACGCAGTACGCCTTCGGCAAGATGGTGGTGAGCGACCCCATGGGCAATTGGCTCAAGGCCTTTGCCGCAGTGGCCGTGGCGGTGACGCTGGTGTACGGCCGCCCCTATGCGGCTGATCGCGACATGCTGCGCGGTGGCGAGCTGTTCACGCTCTCGCTGTTCTCGCTCCTGGGCATCTTCGTGATGGTTTCGGGCAGCAACTTCCTGGTGATCTACCTCGGCCTGGAGCTGCTCACACTTTCCAGCTATGCCCTGGTGGCCCTGCGGCGCGACAACGAGAAGGCGATCGAGGCCGCCATGAAGTACTTCGTTCTGGGCGCGATGGCTTCGGGCTTCCTGCTGTATGGCTTGTCCATGATGTATGGCGCCACCGGCTCGCTCAATATCGACGAGGTGTTCAAGGCCATCGGCAGCGGCCGCATCAAGCACGAGGTGCTGGTGTTTGGTCTGGTGTTCATCGTCGCCGGTCTGGCCTTCAAGCTGGGGGCAGTGCCTTTCCACATGTGGATTCCCGACGTCTATCAGGGCGCACCCACCGCCGTCACCTTGATGATCGGTGCCGCGCCTGAACTGGCGGCTTTCGGCATCGTGATCCGCCTGCTGGTCGAGGGCCTGATTCCCCTGGCCATCGACTGGCAGCAGATGCTGGGCTTGCTGGCGATCGCTTCGCTGCTGGTGGGTAACCTTGCCGCCATCGCGCAGACCAACCTCAAGCGCATGCTGGCGTATTCGACCATCGCGCAAATGGGTTTCGTGCTTCTGGGCCTGGCGGCGGGCGTGGTCAATGGCAGCACCGCCAACGGCCAGCTGGCCTACAGCGCCTCGATGTTTTACATCGTGACCTATGTGCTCACCACGCTCGCGACCTTCGGCATCATCCTGCTGCTGGCGCGCGAGGGTTTCGAGAGCGAAGAGATCGCTGACCTGGCCGGCCTGAACCAGCGCAGCCCGCTGTACGCCGGCGTGATGGCGATCTGCATGTTCTCCCTGGCCGGCATTCCGCCGCTGGTGGGTTTCTATGCCAAGCTGGCCGTGCTGCAGGCGCTGGTGGCCTCGGGTGAGGCGATCTACATCGGCATGGCCATCTTCGCGGTGATGGCGTCCTTGATCGGCGCGTTCTACTACCTGCGCGTGGTCAAGGTCATGTACTTCGACTCGCCCATCACTGCCACCACCGTGTCGGCTCCGGCTGATGTGCGGGTGGTGCTGTCGATCAATGGCGCGCTGGTGCTGCTGCTGGGCCTCATGCCAGGCGGGCTCATGGCCCTGTGCGCCGACGCCATCGTGCACACGCTGGCCTCCTGACCTCGTCTCTCGACCCTAGCGACCTGCGCAGGCGGCTCTCATGTCCTTGACCGTCTCCGTCTGGTTCGTCATCGTGCTCTCGCTGCTCGCGGCCAACTTGCCGTTTTTCAGCCAACGCCTGTTCGGACTGGTGGCGCTGCGTGTGCCCAAGTCCCTGGCGCTGCGCCTGGGCGAGTTGGTGGTGATGTACTTCCTGGCCGGCGGCGGGGGGCTCTTGCTGGAACACCGCGCCGGGCAGATCGCGCCCCAGGGCTGGGAGTTCTATGCCATCACTGGTGCCCTGTTCCTGACCCTGGCGTTTCCGGGTTTCGTCTGGCGCTACCTCGTCAAGCGGTCCGCATGACGCGTCCTGTCAACGCCGACGCCCACCTGCACGAGCAGGTGGTCGGCCGCGAGAAGCTGCTCGAAGGCCGGTTCCTGCAGGTGGTGCGTGACACCGTGCGCCTGCCCGATGGGAGCGAGTCCTATCGCGAGTTCATCCAGCACCCGGGGGCGGTGGCCATCATCCCGCTGCTGGAGGACGGACGGGTGGTGCTGGAGCGGCAATACCGGCATCCGGTGGGGCGCGTGATGATCGAATTTCCGGCGGGCAAGCTCGAGGCGGGTGAAGACCCTCTGGTCTGTGCGCAACGCGAACTGCTGGAGGAAACCGGCTACACCGCCCGGGAGTGGGCGCATGCCGGCACGCTGCACCCATGCATCGGCTATGCCGACGAATCCATCGGCCTCTGGTTCGCCCGTGGGCTGACCCTGGGCGAGCGCCAGCTGGACGAGGCCGAGTTTCTGGACGTGATCACCGCCACACCCGCCCAACTCCTGGACTGGTGCCGCCAGGGCCAGGTGACCGACGGCAAGACCCTGTCCTGCGCTCTGTGGCTGCAGAACGTCCTGTCCGGCGCCTGGGTTTTGGACTGGCACGCACAATCCGCGTCATGATGTGCCCCCACGTCGGCTCACGCTGTGTAGCCTCCTGCCCCCCGAGGGGGCCTTCGCGCCTTGGGGCGGTCCGGCGGCGCTCATGAAGGTTTTGGACCTGCAATGCATGCACGGCCACGTGTTCGAGGGCTGGTTTGCCTCGGAGGATGACTTCCAGGGGCAGCTCGGTCGTGCGCTGGTCGAATGCCCGATGTGCGGCGACACCGCGATCACCAAGCGCCTGAGCGCGCCCCGTCTGAACCTGGGGGCGGTCGAGCCTGCACGTTCGCCTTCGGTGCCTGCATCGCCGCGGCAGGATGTGATGGTGCCGCCCGAGGCGGCGCTGCAGGCGGCCTGGATGAAGGCCGTGGCCCAGGTGATGGCCCAGACCGAGGACGTGGGCGAGCGCTTCGCCGAGGAAGCCAGGCGGATCCACTACGGTGAGGCCGATGAACGCGGGATCCGCGGGCAGGCCACACGCGAGGAGACCCAGGCCTTGTTGGAAGAGGGGGTCGCGGTGCTGCCTTTGCCGGTGCCGCCGGCGTTGAAGGGGCCGCTTCAGTAGGGTGCAGCGACGCGGTGGTTGTGCCGGGCTCACGACGAAGCCCCAGCCACCTCAAGCCATGAACTGCAGGTTGGCCAACCTCGCGTACAGCCCGCCCTGCGCCAGTAGGGCCTCGTGCGTACCTGATTCGACGACCCGCCCGTGGTCCAGCACCACAATCCGGTCTGCGCGTTGCACGGTGGCCAGGCGGTGCGCGATCACCAGCGTCGTACGGTCACGCATGGCCGATTCCAGCGCCGCCTGAACCATCCGCTCACTCTCCGCGTCCAACGCGCTGGTGGCTTCATCCAGCAGCAGCAGGGGCGGGTTCTTCAGCATCGCCCGGGCGATCGCGATCCGCTGGCGCTGTCCCCCCGAAAGGCGCACGCCACGCTCGCCCAGGAAGCAGTCGTAGCCGCCGGGCAAGGCGCTGATGAAGTCGTGGGCAAAGGCGTCGCGGGCCGCGGCCTTCACCTCGTCGTCGCTCGCACCGGGTCGGCTGTAGCGGATGTTCTCGAGCGCACTTGCCGAGAAGATCACCGGCTCCTGCGGCACGATGCCGATGCGCTCACGCAGGTCCTGCAAGGCCATGTGGTCCACCGGTACGCCATCGACCACGATGCGCCCGGCCTGTGGGTCATAGAACCGCAGCAGCAGTTGGAATACCGTGGTCTTGCCCGCACCGCTGGCACCCACCAGGGCCACCGTCTCGCCGCCGCGCACCTCGAGGTCGAAGTCCGCCAGCGCGGGCTGCTGGGGTCGCGACGGATAGCGAAACTGCAGCGACTCAAAGCGCACCACGCTGCCGCCTGCCGGCACGAGCGCCTGGACCGGATTGAGCGGCGAGGTAACCGGCGACTGCGCATGCAGCAGCTCCATCAGGCGTTCGGTGGCACCCGCCGCGCGCAGCAGGTCGCCATACACCTCGCCCAGTACGGCCACTGCGCCAGCCAGGATGATCACGTACACCACGGTCTGCCCCAGGTGGCCCGGGGTGATGCTTCCGGCCAGTACCGCCTGTGTGCCCTGGTACAGGCCCCATAGCAGCAGGCCTGAGGTGGCGATGATGATGAACGCCACCAGCAGCGCGCGCGCCCGGGTGCGGCGCACGGCGGTGCCGAAGGCCTGCTCGGTGGAGTCGTCGAAGCGACGGGCCTCTCTCGATTCCGCGGCATGGCTTTGCACCACAGGAATGGCGTTGAGCACCTCGGCGGCGATGGCGCTGGCATCGGCCACCCGGTCCTGGCTCGCGCGCGAGAGGCGCCGCACGCGCCGCCCGAACCACATGGCCGGTAGCACCACGCCCACCAGGATCAACAGCACCTGCGTCATCACCCAGGGATTGGTCCAGACCAGCATGGCCAGAGCGCCAGTGCCCATGACCGCGTTGCGCAGCCCCATGGAGAGCGAGGACCCCACCACGGTCTGGACCAGGGTGGTGTCAGTGGTCAGGCGCGAGAGCACTTCGCCCGTCTGGGTGGTCTCGAAGAATTCGGGGCTTTGACGCACCACATGGGCGTACACCGCGTTGCGCAGGTCGGCGGTGACGCGTTCGCCCAGCCAGCTCACGGTGTAGAAACGGGCCGCCGAGAACACACCCAGGGCCACAGCAACAGCGAACAGGGCCAGGAAATGCTGGCGCAGGGCCATGAGCTGCTCGCCCCGCCCGGAGCCGACCAGGCCGCCGTCGATCAGGCTGCGAAGAGCCAAGGGAAAGAGCAGGGTGGCGCCGGCGGCCAGCACCAGGAAAAGTGCCGCCAGCGCAATGCGGCCCCGGTAGGGGCGCAGAAAGGGCAGCAGGCCCGAGAGGGAACG
>JBEEIS010000013.1:0-13337 GCA_041169755.1 Pseudomonadota bacterium
CGCGACAGCGGCAGCGCCTCCAGCGCGGGGCCCGTGGCGGGCTCGATCGGCGGGTCGGGCCGGGTGGCGGCCGGGTCGAGGGTCATGGTCGGGGCGGGTTCAGGCGAAGGCCGAGGCCTGAAAAAGCAAAACCGCCGCGGGCACGGGGCCGGCGGCGGCTTGGGGCGGGCGGGGCGGCAGGCGCCCCGGGACCGGCTTACTCGGCGGCGGCCAGCTTGCTGGGCAGCTTTTCCTTGATGCGGGCGGACTTGCCGCTGCGCTCACGCAGGAAGTACAGCTTGGCGCGACGCACGTCGCCGCGGCGCTTGACCTCGACGCTGGCGATCAGCGGGCTGTAGGTCTGGAAGGTACGCTCCACGCCTTCGCCGCTGGAGATCTTGCGCACGGTGAAGCCGCTGTTCAGGCCGCGATTGCGCTTGGCGATGACGACGCCTTCGTAGGCCTGCACGCGCTTGCGGCTGCCTTCAACGACGTTGACGTTGACGATCACGGTGTCGCCAGGGGCGAATTCGGGGATCTTCTTGCCCAGGCGGGCGATTTCCTCTTGCTCGAGGGTCTGGATCAGGTTCATGGTGTCCTCAAACGATCATGCCCGCGCTACACAAGGGGCCCCATGTCGAAGCGACGAATCAGAAACCCGACGGGTTCTGGTCCGGGCACGAACCCTGCAAAGGGTGCGTGCCGCTCGGCGAGGCGGCCGGGCAGAGGATCGGAAAAGCCCGCGATTATAGCCCGGCGGCTGCGGGGGGCGGCAAACCGGCCAGGTAGCCCTCGTCCTGGCGGTCCAGGCGGCCGGCCTGGCGGGCCGCGGCGATCAGGTCCGGGCGCAGGCGGGCGGTGGCCGCCAGGCGCTGGTCGCGGCGCCACCGCTCGATCCGGGCGTGGTGGCCAGACAGGAGTTCCTCGGGCACCCGCTGCCCCGCCCAGGTCTCGGGACGGGTGTAGTGGGGGCAATCGAGCAGGCCGTCCAGGGCGGGGTTGAAGCTGTCCTCCTGGTGGCTGCCCGCGTCGTTCAGGACCCCGGGCTGCAAACGGGCGACCGCGTCCAGGAGGGCCATGGCGGCGATCTCGCCGCCGGAGAGGACGAAATCTCCCAGGCTGATTTGCACGTCGACGTGCTGGTCGATGAAGCGCTGGTCGATGCCCTCATAGCGGCCGCACACCAGGATACCCCCGGGGCCCTGGGCCTCGCGGGCCACCCACGCATGGTCCATGCGCTGGCCGGTGGGAGAAAACAGGATCACTGGCGCGCCGTCCGGTCCGCGGTCGGCGCGCACGGCCTGCAGGCACTGCCACAGCGGCTCGGGCAGCATGACCATGCCGGGGCCGCCACCGAAGGGCCGGTCGTCGACACGCCGGTAGTTGCCCTCGGCGTGATCGCGCAGGTTCCACAGGCGCACGTCCACCTGCCGGCCCTCGTAGGCGCGGCGGGTCACGCCCGACTCAAGGAAGGGGCCGAACAACTCGGAGAACAGGGTGATGACATCAAAGCGCATGGCCACCGCCCCGGGCTCAGTAATCAGGCTGCCAGTCGACGGTGATGCGCCGTCCGGGCAGGTCGACTGCGTCGATGTAGGCCGCGACGAAGGGGATCATGCGCTCCAGCGGCTTGCCCTCCGGGTGCGGCGGATCCTCCTGGGCCACCACCAGCACCGTCTGGGGGCCGGTGGACAGCAGGTCGCGCACCTCACCGAGGACCACGCCCTCGCGATTGACCACGGACAGGCCGATCAGGTCGACCCAGTAGTACTCGCCCTCGGCGGGGGTCGGGAAGCTGGTGCGGGAGACGAAGATGCGTGCACCACGCAGGGCCTCGGCGGCACTGCGGTCGTCGACGTCGTGGGCGCAGGCAACGAGGCTGTCGGAGTGCTCCTTGGCCTCGCGCACCTTCAGGAGCACCGTGCCGGCAAAGGCCTTGGGGCCGCGCTCGGAGGGTTGCAGGTACCAGCGCTGGGTACAAAAAAGCGCTTCCGGGGAAGCGCTGTGGGGCAGGACCTTGAACCAGCCCTTGATGCCCCAGGCATCCAGGATGCGCCCGACTTCGACGGCGTCGTCGGGAAGCTGGGCGGCTTCCAGGGTCATGGGGACGGCCAAGCCGCTCAGGCGGCCTTGGCGGCGGACTGCTTGACCAGGCGCTCCACGGTGGGAGAGGCCTGGGCGCCCACGCCTTGCCAGTGGGTCAGACGGTCCTGGGCGATGCGCAGGCCTTCTTCACCTTCCTTGGCGTTCGGGTTGTAGAACCCGATGCGCTCGATGAAACGGCCGTCGCGGCGCACGCGCTTGTCGGCAACGACGATGTTGAAGAACGGACGGCCTTTGGAACCGCCGCGGGAGAGTCGAATGACGACCATGATTTATCCTTCGGGTGGAGGGCAGCAGCCGTACGACTGCACGGTGGCACTGCCCGGTATTTCTTCCAGCGTTTGAGACACGCGACACGGCCACCCGGCCGGCGACACGCTGAAAAGCCCGCGAGTATAACCTTTTGACACCCATGCCCCAGATTCGTCCCAGCCGCGACGAGGACCTGCCGGCGATCTGCGCCATCTACGGGCACCACGTGCTGCACAGCACCGGCACGTTCGAGACCACGCCGCCCACCGAAGCCGAGATGGCTGCCCGCCGCGCCGATGTCCTGGCCAAGGGCCTGCCCTACCTGGTGGTGGAGGACGCGGGCCAGGTGCTGGGCTTCGCCTACTGCCAGTGGTTCAAGCCCCGGCCGGCCTACCGCTTCAGCGCCGAGGACTCGATCTACCTGCATCCCGACGCCCGCAGCCGGGGCCTGGGCCGGCTGCTGCTGGCAGCCCTGGCCGAGGCCGCCCAGGGCGTGGGCCTGCGCAAACTGATCGCGGTGATCGGCGACTCGGCCAACGCCGCGTCGATCGGGGTGCACCGCTCGCAGGGCTTCGAACCCGCGGGCGTGATCCGCTCCTGTGGCTGGAAGTTCGGCCGCTGGCTGGACATCGTGCTGATGGAAAAGACCCTGGGCGATGGGGATCGCAGCGCGCCGGCACAATGACGCCCCGATCGCGCCCGCCGGCGCGGCGCGCACCGACTCCGACATGAAAAACAAGACCCTCGCGGCCTGGCTGGCCTTTCTCGTAGGCCCGCTGGGCCTGCATCGCTTCTACCTGCATGGCCTGGGTGACCTGCTCGGATGGGCGCTGCCGATCCCGACGGCGCTGGGCGTCTACGGCCTGCAGCGGGTGCAGGCCCTGGGGCAGGACGATGTCCTGAGCTGGTTGCTGGTTCCGCTTCTGGGCTTCACCTTCGCAGGCTGCGCCCTGACCGCCATCGTGTACGGCCTGACCGATCGCCAGAAATGGAACGCGCGCTTCAACCCCGACGCGGACCCTGAAGCCCCTGCGGGTGCCACCGGCTGGCTGACCGTGTTCGCGGTGGCGGCGTCGCTCATGATCGGTACCGGTGTGCTGATGGCCAGCATCGCCTTCAGCTTCCAGCGTTACTTCGAATACCAGATCGAGGAAGGCCGACGCATCTCGCAGTGAGCCGACCCGGCGTCTGTAAGACAAGCGCCAACTCGAAAAAAATTGCCGACGCCCGGAACATGGAGCCTCTCTTTCCGGTGGTGCTGCACGCGGACGCGACCTGCGTGGTGGTGGACAAGCCGGCGGGCCTGCTGTCAGTGCCCGGGCGCGGCCCCGACAAGCAGGACTGCCTGGCCCGGCGGGTGCAGGCGGACTGGCCCGACGCGCTGGTGGTGCACCGCCTGGACATGGCCACCTCCGGCGTGTGGCTGATGGCACGGGGCCCGACCCTGCAGCGCGCCTTCAGCCGCGCCTTCGAGCAGCAGGTGGTGGACAAGCGCTATGTCGCGGTGGTCGCGGGCCGGATGACACCGCCCGAGACGGCCGACGGCTGGGGCGAGATCGACTTGCCCCTGGCAGCAGACTGGCCGCGCCGACCGTTGCAGGTGGTCGACCTCGCGCGCGGACGCCCCAGCCTCACCCGCTGGCGCATCCTGCACAGCGGCCCGGATCGCACCCGGCTGGAGCTGGCGCCGCGTACCGGGCGCACCCACCAGCTGCGGGTGCACCTGCAGGCCTTGGGTCACCCGATCCTGGGCGATACCTTGTACGCGCCGAGCGAAGTGCAGGCGATGGCGCCGCGGCTGCTGCTGCACGCCAGCGCGCTGCGCCTGCCCCACCCCGGTGGCGGCCCGGCGTTGGACATCCGCTGCGAGCCGCCGTTCTAACGATTACCTCCGGCGCCCCAACGCCGCAGCCAGCCCGCTAGGATGGCAGCCATGACCTCTCCCCACCTCACCTTCTTGACCGGCGCGTCGCGCGGCATGGGACTGGCGATGGCCAGCCAGTTGCTGCGCGCGGGCCATGACCTCGTGTGCCTCTCGCGGCGCACCGATGACCGCCTGGCGGCGCAGGCCGCCGCCGCGGGCCTGGCCTGCGAGCAATGGCCCCTGGACCTCGCGCAGCCGGAAGCGGCGGCGATGCGCCTGGCGCAGTGGCTGCACGATCGCGGGCCCGCAGGCCTGGCCAGCGTGACCCTGATCAACAACGCCGGCGTGATTCCCCGTCTGGCGCCGATCGGCGACATCCCGGCCGGCGACCTCTCGAACGCGCTGCGCGTGGGCCTGGAGGCCCCGATGCTGCTCACGGGGGCCTTCCTGCGCGCTACCCGGGGCTGGGACTGCGCGCGCAAGGTGCTGAACATCTCCTCGGGCCTGGGTCGGCGGGCCATGGCGTCGTCGGCCGCGTATTGCGCCGCCAAGGCCGGCATGGACCACTACACCCGCTGCGTGGCGCTGGAAGAGGCGCTGCAGCCGGGTGGCGCGCAGGTGTGTTCGCTGGCCCCGGGCGTGATCGACACCGACATGCAGGTGCAGCTGCGTGGCGCCGACGCGGACGCGTTCCCGGACGTGGGCGGCTTCATCAACCTGAAATCGCAGGGACAACTGGCCTCGCCGCAGGACGCTGCAGCACGGGTGCTGGCCTACCTGGCCCGGCCAAACTTCGGCAGCCAGCCGGTGGCGGACGTGCGCGACGCCTGACGGACCGAGGCGCCTCAGGGATCCTGGAAAGCGCCTCGGCGCAGGGTGACCACCAGGGTGTCGCGGTGACCTGCTCCCGCTAGCGGCTGGATAGGCGTGGATTCGTGGATGACGCGCTCGTCGTCCAAGAGCAGCAGGCTCCAGGGCTGGGTGAGCGTGAAGCGCACGCCGGCCGGGCCCTGGGCCTCGAAGACGCGGGTCTCGGCGCCCTTGATGCCCTCACGGGACACTAAAAACACCGCGACCAGGTCGACACCGTCCCGGTGGGCACCTTCGGGCGTGGGGCGGCCGATGCCGTCGGTGGTGTCGATGCGGAACTGGTGGGCCTCGACATACCAAGGTTGCGCGCCCTTGAGGCCGCTGGCCACACGGCCCAGACCTGCGAGCAGCTGGCCCCAGGCCGGGTCAGTGGTGAGGGCGGGCAGCAGGGGCTCGAACCAGCGCTCCATGCCCCCGTGCAGCGCGTTGTAGGACACCGGCTGCCAGTGCGCGCGGTGCGCGACCTGGGTCACCGCCGCGCCATCGACGATGAAGCTGCCGTGGCGGCGGCGGCGGTAACGGCCACCGTCCTTAAGGTGGCTGTCGGGCGGCAGGTCATTCCAGCCCGGCACCCAGGCCTGCAGGCGATTCAGGGGGACCTGCGCCAGGTCGGAGACTGCAGCGGCATCCAGCAGCGCGTAGCCGCGCTCGCGCAGCTGGGTGCCGAGTTCGCCAGGCGGGGTGAGCGGCGGAGCGAGCACCTCAGGCCTCGACCTTGACACCCTTCCAGAAGGCGACACGCCCCCGGATGGATTCGGCCTCGAGCTTGGGGTCGGCGTAGTACCAGGCGGCTTCCGGATTGAGCTCGCCGTTCACCAGGAGCGAGTAGTAGCTGGCCTGGCCCTTCCAGGCGCAGGTGGTCTTGTGATTGCTGAAGGTGACGTACCGCCGGTCGAGGCTGGCCTCAGGGAAGTAGTGGTTGCCTTCGAGCGTGACGATGTCGTCGCTTTGCGCGATCAACGCGCCGTTCCAGGTGGCTTTCATGCCGCTATTGTCGCTTCGGCGCCGCAGGGGCCGGGTTGGCGAGAGGAACCGGCCAGGCCATGTCGTCCTGAACCAGGACCTGCACGCCAGGCACCATGGGCTCGGGCCGCTCGATCCGGCGGATGGAGCCATCGGCCATGCGGATGGTCAGACGGTAGGGGGCGGTGGCCTGCTCGCTCGGGGAGAACGTGAGCGTGGCCACGGATTCGATGGTGCCGCAGTTCGGGCAGATGCGGGACCAGGACGCCACGCTCGAGGGCAGGCCACTGGGTGGATTGGGCCGCAGCGCGATCAGGCTGAAGGCCCAGGTGAGCGCCACCAGGATCGAAATGGCGATGGACCTCGGATTGAACAGTGATGTGCTGTCATCGTGCCACCACGAACGGCGCACCGGCGCCCATGCAGGTTCTTCTCTCATGCTTACCCCCTCCGTCGCCGAGTTTGTAAGCTGCAGGGGCAGCGAAATCTGTAGGACAAGCGCCAAGCGCCACATGAGTAGCCCCGTGCGCGATGCGCACGATGGCGGGCCGTCAAGCCAGACGGAAGGCGTTGGCCAGGAGCTCGTAGGAGCGGCGTTGCACTGCCGGGTCCCAGGCCCAGGTGAGGACCACGAGTTCATCCACCTGTAACTGCGCAGCCAGCGCCTGGAGCCGCTCATACACCTGCTGCGCGCTGCCCACGAGGGAGCGGCCGCGCAGGGCCTGGACTTCGGCCTCTTCAGCGGGCGAGTAGGCGCGCAGGGCCTCCTGTGGCGGCAGCAGGGGGCCGAAGCGGCCGGTGAGGCGGTCGATGCGCGCGCGCTCGCGGCTGCGGAACTGGAACCAGGCTTCTTCCTCGGTGTCCGCGGCCAGGGCCCAGAGACACACGGTGGCCTGCGGGCGCTCGATCAGGCCGGGGCGGAAATTGCGGCGATACAGGTCCAGCGCCTCGGGTGCGCCCTGACCGTCGGTGATGAAGTACGCGAAGGCATAGGGCAGCCCCAGATGCGCGGCTAGTTGCGCGCCGTAAGCGGAACTTCCGAGCATCCACAGCGTAGGCTGGGTCGGGCCCGTGGGGAAGGCCTGCACGCCATGGCCCGGGTGGCCGGGCGGCATAGCGTCACCCGCGATCCAGGCTTGTAGCTCCACGACCTGCTGCGGGAAATCATCGGTAGCGCCGGCGTGCGGATTGAGCAGCCGCGCGGTGCGCATGTCGCCGCCAGGGGCGCGGCCCACGCCGAGGTCGATGCGACCTGGGGCGAGCGCTTCGAGCATGCGGAACTGCTCGGCCACCTTGAAGGCGGTGTAGTGCGGCAGCATGACGCCGGCGCTGCCGATGCGGATGCGGGTGGTGCGCGCGGCGATGGCCGCCATCAGCACCTCGGGCGCGCTGCCGACGATGGCGGGGATGTTGTGGTGCTCGCTGACCCAGAAGCGCTCATAGCCCAGGGCCTCGCAATGTTCAGCCAGGGCCAGCGTGTGGCGGATGGAGGCGTCCTGCGGGTGGCCGACGCGGGCCACGGACTGATCCAGGACGGAAAGCTTCAAGGACGGCATGGTCACGGATTCTCACAAAACGCCGCCCGGCGCGCGCCGGGGCGCTCCGCCTGCGCCTGGCCCCTCACCGCGCCAGGCTCCAGGCGAGGAGCACCAGGCCCAAGGCCACCAGGACGGCAGCGCCGCCCTTGAGCACCAGACCCGCGAGGTCGCGCCACAGGCGGGCGCGCACCGCGCTCAGGTCCGCAGGGGCAATGAAGCGTTCGACGCCGCGCGGGGGGTGACCCAGCAGGCGCGTGAATTCGGCGGCGGGCGCGGCGTTGCCTCGCAGCAGCATGCCGGCCGTCTCGGCGTCCAGGATGCTGCCGGGGATGAGGCTGGCGATACGGGCCGTCAACATGAACAGCGCCGTCGGCAGCGGCAGCACCCAGGGCCAGGCGCCGGGAAGGCCCAGGGCGGCACGCAGACCGCGCAGGTACTGCGCCATCGACATCGGCTGCGGGCCGACGCAGGCAATGGTGGCCACCGGGCTCGGTGCAGCGCGCAACACCGCCAGCACGCCGTCGACCACGTCGTCTACATGCACCGGCTGGACCTGCATGCCACCCGCCTGCGGCATGGCGAGGACAGGCGAGGTCGCCATGAGGTTGAACATCGCGGCGCCAGGACTGTCGCCATACACGATGGAGGGCTGCAGCACCGCGCCGGCGACGGGCAGCGCGCGCAGGGCATCGTCAGCCGCCTTCTTGGTGCGGTGGTAGCGGCTTTGCGCGCCGTCGTCGGCACCGAGCGCGGAGACTTGAACCATGGTGCGCACGCCGGCAGCGGCAGCAGCTCGAAACAGTGCAGCGGGTGCGCGGTGATGCAGCGCGTCGAAGGTCTGCCCGGGTTGCTCGCGGATGATGCCCACCGCATTGACCACGGCCTCGACGCCATCCAGGTGGGGCCGCCAGGCGTCCTCGGCGGGGGCCAGGGCCAGGTCCATCGGCACCGCGCGCCAGGTGCCCTCGCCCAGTTGCAGGCGCGCGGGATCGCGCACGGCGCACACGAGTTCATGGCCTTGCCGCAGCAGGGCGCGGGCCACCGCGCCCCCGATGAAGCCCGTGGCTCCGGTGATCAGCACGCGCACACCGCTCTCCTGTGTTGGGACGGGCGCGAGTCTAGCCCCGGGTGGATGACCCTGTTCGCCGCTCTGGCGGTCCGATGCCGCACCGGCAAGGGGCAGTGCCTGGGGCGGCTTATGATCCCGGCGCCATGCACACTGCCTTCGACCCCCAAGCCCATGCCCAGGCCCTGGCTCAGGCCTGGAACGGCGCGCCGCGCGTCGCCGCCGCCACCCTGCCGATCGACACCGACGCACAGGCCTACGCGGTGCAGGAAGCGCTGGCGGCACGCCTGGGCCCCGTGGCGGGCTGGAAGGTGGGCGCGTCCAACGACACCGACGAGCCCAACGCCGCACCGCTGCCGGCTTCGGTCGTGGCGCCTGCTGGCACCGCCTTGCGACTGCCCTCGCGGTCGCTTCGTCTGATCGAGCTGGAAGTGGCGGTGCGCCTGCGTACCGACTTGCTGCCCGGCGAGCGCCTGCTCTCGCCGGACGAGGTGATGGACGCGGTACAGGACGTGCTGCCGGTGATCGAGGTGGTCGACACCCGCCTGGCCGAGGGGCGTGACGCGCCGGCGCGCGTGCGCCTGGCGGACCTGCAAAGCCACGGCGCGCTGGCCTTGGGCGCGCCGTCGGGCCTGACCCCGCGCGAGGTGGACCTGCGTCGCCTGCGCACCCGGCTGTGGTTCAACGGCGAAGAGGCAGCGGACGTGACCGGCGCGCATGCGGCACCCAACATCTGGCGGCTGGTGGCCTGGCTGGCGCGTCATGCACAGGCACGCGGGCGACCGCTGCGCGCGGGCGACGTGGTGACCACCGGCTCGTGCACGCCGCCGGTGTTCGCGCCCCCGGGAGCGAAGGTGCTGGGTGAGGTCACCGGCCTGGGGCGGCTGGACATCACGGTCTGAGCGACGCTCTGAGCGGCCACGCGGGCCACCCCCACGCCACTAGCGTTGCGGCCTTCAGCGCATGAACAGCCGGCTCACGACCAGGCCCACGCCAAAAGCGATGCCCAACGCAGCCAACGGGCTTTCACGCACACGATCGCGGGCCATCTCGCCGTATTCCTGCTGCCAGTCCATCATGCGCTCGCTGCCTGTGCCCAGGGCCTGCTCGAGGCGGTCCACGGCCTCATGGGCGGCCTGGGCCATGCGGTGGACGGCTACGGGCGCAGCGCTCGCGGCCGCGCTCGCGTAGCCCTGCGCCGCGGCGGCGGCCTCGCTGGCCAGGCCGCTGGCGGGCGAACCGGCATTGGAGCCGCTGGCGGGGAAGGGAGAGTTGCTGGTTTCATTGATCATGGAGAGCCTCTCGTGAGCATTGGGCACTGGGGTGCGCCGCCACTCTAGGAAGCCCAACGTTGCCAGCCTGTCAGCGCGATGCGGTCGCTGGCTGTAGGACAGTGCCGCCGACCGGGGCTTCGCAGGGGCCTGCGGGTCCATCATCGCGGCGTCCCTTCACGCCACCCAAGGAGCACGCGATGAACACCCCCGAGATCGAGCCCCCGTCTGCCTCACCCGCGACCGCCGAACCGCGCAATTCCTTTCTGGAGGAAAAGGCATTTCGCTCGCGTACCGTGCTGGTGTTCGGCCCGATCAGCGACACCGCAGCCTGCGATGTGGCACGGCGCCTGATCGCCCTGGACGCCGACGCGCCCACGCCCATCGACATGCTGGTGAGTTCGCCCGGTGGCCATCTGGAATCCGGAGATGCGATCCACGACATCATCCGATTCATCACCGCTCCGGTGCACATGATCGGCACAGGGTGGGTTGGCAGTGCCGCCACCCACCTGTACCTGGCGGTGCCGCGCGAGCGCCGCTACTGTCTGCCCAATACCCGCTTCCTGATTCACCAACCCAGTGGTGGCGCGGGCGGCCAGGCCAGCGACATCGCCATCCACGCGCAGGAAATCATCAAGGCGCGTGAACGCATCGCCCGCGCCATCGCGCGCGAGACCGGCAAGTCGCTGGAGGTGGTGCTGTCGGACATCGAGCGCGATCGCTGGCTGTCCGCACAAGAGGCAGTGGACTACGGATTGGTGGGGCGCATCATCGAGCACAAGACCGAGGTGCACAGGCGCTGAAGACTGCCCGGACCTGCGGGGGAAGGCTCAGGCGCAGCCCCGTCCCCCGGCACAGGTAAAGTCCGACCTGTGAACTGGAGCCCCGACGCCGCCTCACTGTCCGCTGTCCTGACCGCCATCGAATCGCTGGCGGTGCTGGCCTTTGCCCTGTCCGGACTGGTGGCCGCCGCGCGCAAGCGCCTGGATGCGGTGGGTGTGTGCGTGGTGGCGGGCTTGACCGCCTTCGGCGGCGGCACGCTGCGCGATGTGCTGCTCGATCGCCGGCCCTTCTTCTGGGTGGAGCACGCCACCTGGCTGTGGGTGCTGCTGGCCCTGACGGTCGGGGCCATGGCCTTCATGCGCGCGCGCCACCTCTCCCCCACCCTGCGCGCCGCGCAGTGGCCCGACGCCCTGGGCCTGGGCCTTTTCACCGCCAACGGCACGCAGATCGCGCTGGACCAGGGCCTGCCGGCCATCGTGGCCGTTCTCATGGGGATGATCACCGCGGTGTTCGGCGGCGTGCTGCGTGACATCGTGTGCAACGACATCCCCAGCGCCTTCAGTGACCACCGGCCCTATGCCCTGTGCGCCTTCTTTGGGGGTTGGACCTTGGTGGGCCTGTGGACGCTGGGTACGCCGGAATGGATATCGCTACTGGCCTCTGTGGCCGTGACCATCGGCCTGCGCGCCGGGGCCATGGTGACCGGCTTCACCTTGCCGCAGTGGCGTGCGGGCGGAGACTGAAATGGGTGGGTCCATCACCGACGTCCCCGGCATCGAGGTCGGACATCACACCGACACGCGGCGGCCCACCGGTTGCAGCGTCGTGATCGCACGGGGCGGCGCGGTCGGCGGGGTGGATGTGCGCGGCGCAGCGCCCGGCACCCGCGAGACCGACCTGCTCTCGCCCACGAACACGGTCGATACCGTGCATGCGGTGCTGCTGTCCGGCGGCAGCGCCTGGGGTCTGGATGCAGCGGGCGGCGTGATGCGCTGGCTGGATGAACAAGGTATCGGTCTGGATGTGGGTCCCGCGCGCGTGCCCATCGTGCCGGCGGCGGTGCTGTTCGACCTGATGGTGGGCGATGCCCGCATCCGGCCCGACGCCGCCGCAGGCTACGCCGCATGCCAGGCCGCCAGCGGCGAGGCGCCCGCCGAGGGCGGCGTGGGCGCAGGTACCGGCGCGCTGGTGGGTAAGGTCTTCGGCCATGCGCGTGCGATGAAGGGCGGCATCGGCACAGCGTCGGTACGCGTAGGCGGCGTGACGGTGGGCGCACTGGTGGCATGCAACGCCCTGGGCGATGTGATCGATCCAGACACGGGTGTGGTGATCGCCGGCGCGCGCAGCGCCGATGGGGCCCGGATGATCGACACGCGCCGCGCCCTGCTGGCGGGTGAGCCGCCGATCCCGATCCTGGCGGGCACCCACACCACGATCGGCGTGGTGGCCACCGATGCCACCTTGAACAAGGCGCAAGTCACGCGCCTGGCCCAGGTCGCCCATGACGGCCTGGCGCGCGCGATCAACCCGGTGCACACGGTGGCCGACGGCGACACCCTCTTCGCCCTGGCGACGGGCAAGACCCAGGAGCACCCGGGAATGATGGTCCTCGCGACGATGGCCGCCGAGGCGGTGGCAAGAGCCACAGTACGCGCAGTACTGGCGGCCAAGACACTGGAGATCGCAGGCCACAGATTCCCTGCAGCGAAAGACGTCTAAGCGACGACCCGGCAAGCCCCGCAGGGGCAAAGCCCCTTCCGGCAAGCCCCGCAGGGGCAAAGCCCCTTCCAGTGGCCGCCGCGGATCTGGCTTGGCCAGTCCGCCGGAGGCGCCCCCTTGAGGGGGGAGGGGCCCAAGGCCCCTCGGGGGTGGTCCTTATTTCAAGGCCTTGTAGCGAACCCGCTTGGGCTTGGCGCCCTCTTCACCCAGGCGCTTCTTCTTGTCGGCCTCGTACTCCTGGTAGTTGCCATCGAAGAACACCCACTGGCTGTCGCCTTCGGCGGCGAGGATGTGGGTGGCGATGCGGTCCAGGAACCAGCGGTCGTGGCTGATCACGAGCACGCTGCCCGCGTATTCCAGCAAGGCGTCTTCCAGCGCGCGCAGGGTTTCAACGTCCAGGTCGTTGGAGGGTTCGTCAAGCAGCAGCACGTTGCCGCCAGCGATCAGGGTCTTGGCCAGGTGCAGACGACCGCGCTCACCGCCTGAGAGCATGCCAACCTTCTTTTGCTGGTCGCCGCCGTTGAAGTTGAAGCGGCCGCAGTAGGCGCGGCTGGCCATCTGGAACTTGCCGACATTGAGGATGTCCAGCCCGCCCGAGATGTCCTCCCACACCGTCTTGTCGCCCTGCAGGCTCTCGCGGCTCTGGTCGACGAAGGCCAGCTGTGCCGTCTTGCCGATCTTCACCTCACCCGAATCGGGCTTCTCGACACCCTGGATCATGCGGAACAGCGTCGACTTGCCGGCGCCGTTGGGGCCGATGATGCCGACGATGGCGCCGGCCGGCACCTTGAAGCTGAGGTTGTCGATCAGCAGCCGGTCGCCGAAGGACTTGGAGACGTTCTTGAACTCGATGACCTGGGTGCCCAGTCGCTCGGCCACAGGGATGAAAATCTCCTGCGTCTCGTTGCGTTTCTGGTATTCGTAGT
>JBEEIS010000014.1:0-8012 GCA_041169755.1 Pseudomonadota bacterium
CCCTGAAGATCACCGACCTCGACCCGCTGCAATACAACCTGCTGTTCGAGCGTTTCCTGAACCCCGAGCGGGTGTCGATGCCCGACTTCGACATCGACTTCTGCCAGGGCAACCGCGACCGCGTCATCGAGTACGTCAAGGACAAGTACGGGCGCGAGGCGGTCAGCCAGATCGCCACCTTCGGCACCATGGCCGCCCGTGCCGCCATCCGCGACGTGGGCCGGGTGCTGGACATGAGCTACACCTTCTGCGATGGCATCAGCAAGCTGGTCCCGAACAAGCCCGGGCAGCACATCACGATTGCCGGCGCGCTGGAGGCTGAGCCGCTGCTGGCCGAGCGCCTGGCGCGTGAAGACGAGGTCAAGACCCTGCTGGGGCTGGCGCAAAAGCTCGAAGGGCTCACCCGCAACGTCGGCATGCACGCCGGTGGCGTGCTGATCGCCCCCGGCAAGCTCACCGATTTCACGCCCCTGTATCAGCAGCCGGGCAGCGATTCGGCCGTCAGCCAGTACGACAAGGACGACGTCGAGGCCGCCGGCCTGGTCAAGTTCGACTTCCTGGGCCTGGCCACGCTCACCATCCTGGAAATCGCCAAGGACTTCATTCGCGCACGCCACAAGGGCCAGGAGCGTTTCGCCTTCGAGAACCTGCCGCTCGATGATGCCCCCACCTACAAGCTGTTCGCCGAGGGCAAGACCGAGGCGGTGTTCCAGTTTGAAAGCCGCGGCATGCAGGGCATGCTTCGCGACGCCCGTCCCACGCGCCTGGAAGACCTCATCGCCCTGAACGCGCTTTACCGCCCGGGCCCGATGGACCTGATTCCCAGCTTCGTGGCCCGCAAGCACGGGCGCGAGGAAGTGGAGTACCCGCACCCGATGGTCGCCGACATGCTGTCCGAGACCTACGGCATCATGGTCTACCAGGAGCAGGTGATGCAGACCGCGCAGATCCTGGGCGGCTACACGCTGGGTGGCGCCGACCTGCTGCGGCGCGCCATGGGCAAGAAGAAGGTCGAGGAGATGGCGCAGCACCGCGAGATCTTCCGCGCCGGTGCGGCCAAGAACGGCATCGACGCCGCGAAGGCCGACTACATCTTCGACCAGATGGAGAAGTTCGCGGGCTACGGCTTCAACAAGTCGCACGCCGCCGCCTACTCCCTGCTCGCGTACCACACGGGTTGGCTCAAGGTTCACTACACGGCCGAATTCTTCTGCGCCAACATGACCGTGGAAATGGACGACACCGACAAGCTCAAGGTGTTGTTCGAAGATGCCGTCAATCACTTTGGCCTGACCTTCGAAGCCCCGGACATCAACCGCGGCGTGCATCGCTTCGAACCTATCTCCGACAAGGTGATCCGCTACGGCCTGGGCGCCATCAAGGGCACCGGCCAGCAGGCTATCGAGGCCATCGTGCGCGCCCGCCAGGAGGGTGGCCCCTTCACCAGCCTCTTCGATTTCTGCAAGCGGGTCGACCGCCAGCGCCTGAACAAGCGCACCGTCGAGGCCCTGGTCAAGGCCGGCGCCTTCGACACCCTGCACCTCAATCGCGCCGCCCTGGTCGCCTCCATCGACCGCGCCTTCGACTTCGCGGCTGCGGCTGAAGCCAATGCCAACCAGGGTGGCCTCTTTGACATGGACGAAGGCGCCCACGGCGCCAGCACGCAGGAGCCCGACCTGGTCGAGGCCTTGCCCTGGGGCGTCAAAGAGCGGCTCACCTACGAAAAAACAGCGGTGGGCTTCTACCTCTCCGGCCATCTGTTTGACGAGGTCAGCGCCGAGGTGCGGCGCTTCGTCAAGCGCAGCGTCGCCGACTTGATGGATTCGCGTGAGCCGCAGCTGCTGGCGGGCATCGTCACCGACCTGCGCGTGATCAACACCCAGAAGGGCAAGCTCGCGATCTTCAAGCTCGACGACAAGTCTGGCGCCATCGAAGCCACCGCCGACGAAGCGACCCTCAACACCCACCGCAACCTCCTGAAGGACGACGAGCTGGTCATCGTCATGGCGTCCCTGAAGCCCGATCGCTTCTCGGGCGGCTTTCGTTTGGTGGTGCAACAAGTCTGGGATCTGGCGACCGCGCGTTGCCGCTTCGGCAAGTACCTGCGTGTGGCGGTCAACGGGCGTGCGCCCGACGTACAGCGCCTGGTGCGCGACTTCCCGCCGCAGCGGGTGTACAGCGAGCAGGGCGAGCTGGTGCGCGGTCTGCCGGTGCGCCTGGCCGTGCGTCGCGAGCAGGCCACCGCTGAACTGCAACTGGGCGAAGAGGCCCGGTTCTTCCCCAGCGATGCGGCCCTGGCCAGCTGGATGGCGCAGGCCGACGCGGGGCAGGCGCAGATCGTCTACGACGCCGCCTGATCGCGGCGCCTGCCTGCCCGCCCTTTAGTCGCGTGGGCGGAAGGTCAGGATCAGCGGGCTGTGGACCCGCCCGTCCGTGTCCCGCGGCAGGACGGCGGTGCGGTCCAGGGCCCGCAGGACGGCCTCGTCCCAGGCCTTGGCGCCACTGGCCTTGGTGATGCGTCGGCTCACGATGGTGCCGTCTGGCGCCATGCGCACCTCGACCTCGGCCACCGGGTTGCCCGGCACGTCGTCCATGAACACGATATTCGGCTTGATGCGCGCGCGGATACGGCCTGCATAGCTGTCCGACGGTCCTGAGGATCGGGTGGCGTTGCCCGTGGCGTTCTCGGCGCCCGTCGCGCCCGCCAGTCCCTGGATACGTCGCAGGTTCTCCTGGCGCTGGGCCTCGGCGCGCTTGGCCTCGGCCTCATCGCGTGCGCGGGCCTGGGCCTGCTCCTGCGCTGCCTTCTCCTGGGCTTCGCGCTTCTTTTGATCGTCCAGCCGCTTCTTCTCGGCCTCGGCCTTCTTCTGCGCCTGCGCCTTCTCGGCTTCTTGCTTTTTCTTTTCCTGCTCGACCCGCTTCTTCTCGCGCTCCAGTGCGATGTCTGCTTCGCGCGGCGCGGGCGGTGGCGGGGCGGGAGCCACGGCCGCAGGGGGCGGAGGGGGCGGGGGCGGAGCCTCTTGCAGCGGCGGCGCTGCCTGCTGCACTTGCGCCGACCAGAGTTCCGCCTCGGCGGCCAGGTGGGTGTCTTCGTGCCGCCAGGAGATGCCCCAGGTCAGGGCGGCCACCAGCAGCAGGTGGGCCAGCAGCGCCAGCCCCCAGGCGCGGCCCCACCCCGGCGGGGGCGGTGGCGCGAACTCCAGGCGGTGGGTGGCGGCGGGCATGCGCGTGACCAGGCGTGCGGGTCAGGGGGCCAGTTGGACCGACAGGCCCACACGCTGCACGCCAGCGCGTTGCAGGGTGTCCATCACACGCACCACGGTTTCGTACTTGACGCTGCGGTCGGCGCTGATCACCACCGCGCTGGCCCCGGGCTCGCGGCCCGCTTGCGCGCGCTGCACCGCGGCGGCCACGTCGGCCAGTGCCAGGCGCTGGTTGGTGGCATCCAGCTTCATTTCCAGCGATTCGTCCTTGCCGATCACAATCTCGATCTTCTGATCAGGCTGGCGATTGGCCTTGCCCACACTGGGCAGGTCGATCAGGCTGGGGGTGATCAGGGGGGCGGTCACCATGAAGATGATCAGGAGCACCAGCATCACGTCGATGAACGGGACCATGTTGATCTCGTTGATGGTGCGGCGGCCCCGGCCGCGGGCGGCAACGCCGGGCATGCTCAGTGGGTCGACGCGGTGCCCGCGCCGACATTGCGTTGCAGGATGTTGGAGAACTCCTCGATGAAGGTCTCCAGCTTGTTGGCCACCCGATCCACGTCGCGCGCGAAGCGGTTGTAGGCCACCACCGCCGGAATGGCGGCGAACAGGCCGATCGCGGTGGCCACCAGCGCCTCGGCGATGCCGGGGGCCACGGTGGCCAGCGTCACCTGCTGCAGGCTGGCCAGTCCGGTGAAGGCGTGCATGATGCCCCACACCGTGCCAAAGAGGCCCACATAGGGCGAGACCGAACCCACGGTCGCCAGAAAGGACAAGTGGCTTTCCACCGCGTCCACCTCGCGTTGGCAGCTCGCGCGCATGGCGCGGCGTGCGCCATCGAGCAGGGTGCCGGGGTCGGTGATGCGCCGCTCGCGCAGCTTCTGGAACTCGCGCATGCCCGAGGCGAAGATGCGCTCCATCGGACCGGCCTTCTTGGCGTTCTTCACTGCGGAGGCAAACAGTTCGTTGAGCGTGGCGCCGGAGGAGAAGGATTCCTCGAAGTCCTCGTTCAGGGCCTTCACGCGTTTGAGGTCGAAGAGCTTGCGAAAGATGGCCGCCCAGCTGGCCAGCGACACCAGCACGAGCAAGACCATGACGGCCTGCACGACGAAGCTGGCATTCAGGACCAGATGGAGGATGGACATGTTGGGGTTCATGGCGGCGTGGCCTGTAGGGCCTGTAAAACGGTGTCTGGGATTCTCGCAGGGCTGAGGCTGGCCGCTTCAACCCACCCGATACGGATGGTGCCGGTGGCCACCAGGTGACCCCGACGCGCGCAGCGCGCCTCCTGGGCGATGGTCAGGCTGGCACGCCCCGGCGTCTCGATGCGGGCGCTGATCGTCAGAAGGTCATCGAGCACCGCGGGCCGCAGGTAGCGCACCGCAGTGTCGGTCACCACGAACATCCCGCCGGCCTGTTCACGCAGCGTCTGCTGCGACACGCCCAGCGATCGCAGCCATTCGGTACGGGCGCGCTCGAAAAACTTCAGGTAGTTGGCATAGAAGACGATACCGCCGGCGTCGGTGTCTTCCCAATACACGCGGATCGGAAACTCGAAGGCCATCGTCCCTCCTTAAGGCATCGCCTCGCGCATCGCCCGCAGGCGATCGACCGCCAGCTGCAGCTGCTCCATCGAGCTGGCGGTGGAAAAGCGGATGTAGCGTGCGGTGTCCGCAGTGCCGAAGTCTCGCCCCGGCGTGACGGCCACATGGGCGCGCCGCATGATCTCGAAGGCCAGCTCCCAGCTGCCTGCCACCCCCAGACGCTGACACCAGTCGCTGCAGTCGGCCCAGGCGTAGAAGGCCCCATCGGGCACCACCGGCACTGTCAGGCCCAGCGCCTGCAGCTGCGGGATGAAGTAGTCGCGCCGCGCCTTGAACTGCGCGCGCCGGCGCTCGTATTCGGCCAGGCTCTCCGGCTCGAAGCAGGCCAGGGCCGCCTGCTGCGACACCGTGCTCGGGCAGATGAAGAGGTTTTGCGCCAGCCGCTCGATCACGTCCACCAGCGCATCCGGCACCACCAGCCAGCCCAGGCGCCAGCCCGTCATGTTGAAGTACTTGGAGAAGCTGTTGATGCTGATCACGTCTTCGCCCAGTGCCAGACCGCTGGCGCCGTAGGTGTCGTCGTGGCTCAGCCCCAGGTAGATCTCGTCCAGCAGCAGCACGCCACCGCGGCGACGCACCACCTCGTGGATGCTGGCAAGCGCTTGCGGGTGCAATGAGGTGCCCGTGGGATTGGAAGGCGACGCCAGCAGCACGCCCCGGGTGCGCGGACCCCAGTGGGCCTCGACCTGCGCCGCATTGAGCTGGAAGCGGTCGGCCGCGGTGGTCGGTACCAGCACCGCGCGCCCCTCGGCGGCCTGCACGAACTGGCGGTTGCAGGGGTAGCTCGGGTCGGGCATGAGCACCTCGTCGCCGGCCTCGATCAGGGCCAGGCAGGTCAGGTGCAGGGCGGCGGAGGCGCCGGCGGTCAGCACGATGCGCCGCGCGGGCACCTCGAGGCCGAAGCGCTGGCGGTACCAGTCACTGATGCTCTCGCGCAGCGCGGGCAGGCCGGTGGCGGCGGTGTACTGGGTCGCGCCGTCGAGGATGGCGCGGGTTGCAGCCTGCTGCACCCGGGGCGGGGCGGTGAAGTCCGGCTCGCCGATGTTCAAGAAGACCATCTCGCGGCCGGTGCCGCGCGCCTGCGCCGCCAGTTCGGAGGCGGCCTTGGCCACCTCCATCACGTAAAAGGGTTCGATGCGTTGCGCGCGCCCGGCCAGGCGCAGGGTGGCAGCGGTCGCCGGCATCACGGCGTGCGGCCTGCGGCGCGGTCGGCCTCGACTTCAGCCGCACGAAGTTTCGGTGCCAGGCCGTTGAGGACCGCGTTCACGTACTTGTGGCCGTCGGTGCCGCCGAACTCCTTGGCCAGCTCGATGCATTCGTTGATCACGACCCGCCAGGGCACGTCGGCTGCATGGCGGAACTCATAGGCGCCGATCCACATCACGGCGCGCTCGATGGGGGAAATCTCCTCGAGCTTGCGATCGAGCAGGGGCGTCACCAGGGCGTCGAGTTCGGCGGCCTCGCGCACGCAGCCATGCAGCAGCGCGTCGTAGTGGGCTGAATCGGCCTTGTGAAAGCCCGAGAGATCGCGCGTGAAGATGTCGATCGCCTCAGCCTCGTTGCGGCCCACCAGGTGCTGGTACAGGGCCTGCAGTGCAAACTCGCGCGCGCGGGTGCGGGCCGATTTGGCGGAGGCCTTGCGCACGCCGGTGGCGGTCTTGCCTTTCGGCGAGGGAGAGTCGCTCATGCCCGGCGTCCGATCTGTTCGAGGAGATTGCACATTTCCACCACCACCCGGGCGGCGTCCACGCCTTTGTCGGTCTGTCGCGCCAGCGCCTGCTCGAGGTTCTCGGTGGTGAGGATCACATTGGCGATGGGCAGGCGGTAGTCCAGCCCCACGCGTGTGACGCCGGCAGCCGATTCGTTGGCCACCAGTTCGAAGTGGTAAGTCTCGCCGCGGATGATGCATCCCAGGGCGACCAAGGCGTCGTAGCCGCCGCGATCTGCCAGGGCCTGCAGCGCCAGCGGTATCTCCAGGGCGCCGGGCACGAAGACCTGGGTGATGTCGTCATCGCGTACGCCCAGGCGGGCGAGTTCGCCGCGGCAGGCGGTAGACAGGGCGTTCGTGATGCCCTCGTTGAAGCGGGCCTGCACGATGCCGATCTTCAGTCCGGTGCCGTCCAGTGAGGAGGCCTGGCCCTTGTCTGCGTTTTTCATGAAGCGTGTGTTCCTGGTGGTCGCGGTGTTCAGCCGGCCGTGGTGTAGCCGGCGACTTCCAGGCCGTAGCCGGTCATGCTGGGCATGCGACGGGGTGTGCCCAGGAGCGTCATGCGCTGCACGCCGCATTCGCGGATGATCTGTGCGCCGATGCCGTAGGTGCGCAGGTCCATGCGTCCGCGCTCGGGCGCCTGCGCCGAGCGAGCCGTCCCTTCGAATTGCGCCAGCAGCTGCGCGGCGGATTCGCCGGCATTGAGCAGCACCACCACGCCGCGCCCCTCGCGCGCCACATGGCCCAGCGCCGCGTCCAGGCTCCAGGAGTGCATGGTGCGGCCCGTTTCCAGGGCGTCCAGCACCGACAGCGGTTCGTGCACGCGCACCGGCACCACGTCCTGCGGCTGCCACTGGCCCATGACCAGCGCCAGGTGCAGGCCTTCGCTCGGGGTGTCTTGCCAGGCGTGGGCGATGAACTCGCCCCAGGCGGTCTTGAGTGGGCGCGAACCCACTTTGCGCACCAGCGATTCGTGGCGGCTGCGGTATTCGATCAGGTCGGCGATGGTGCCGATCTTCAGGCCGTGTTCAGCGGCAAAGACCTGCAGGTCAGGCAGGCGCGCCATCGTGCCGTCGTCCTTCATGATCTCGCAGATCACGGCAGAAGGCGTGAGACCCGCCATCGCGGCCAGGTCGCAGCCGGCCTCGGTGTGGCCGGCCCGCATCAGCACGCCGCCGTCCACCGCCTGCAGCGGAAAAATGTGCCCGGGTTGCACCAGGTCCTCGGCGCGCGCGTGCTGGGCCACCGCCGCCTGCACGGTGCGTGCGCGGTCAGCCGCCGAGATGCCGGTGGTCACGCCTTCGGCCGCCTCGATGGATACGGTGAAGGCGGTGGAATGCTTGGTGCCGTTGCGGGTGGCCATGGGCGGTAGCTGCAGGCGCTCGCAGCGCTCGCGCGTGAGCGTCAGGCAGATCAGGCCGCGCCCAAAGCGCGCCATGAAGTTGATCGCCTCGGGCGTCACATGTTCCGAAGCGAGTACCAGGTCGCCTT
>JBEEIS010000015.1:0-8115 GCA_041169755.1 Pseudomonadota bacterium
AGAGCCGCCCGATCTCCAAGACCAAGAACTGGGTCGCCACCCGCCTGGTCGAGAAGGCCATCGTGGTCTGATCCCCCTAGGCTGCGCTCAGCCAAACAAAACGGCCCACAATCGTGGGTCGTTTTTCATTTCAGGAGCACTTTCTATGATCAAAGTCGGAGACACCCTGCCCAGCGTCACCCTGCACGAATACTCGGAAGTCGAGGGCAACGGCTGCAGCATCGGCCCCAACCCCGTTGACGTGGCCAAGGCCGCTGCCGGCAAGACCATCGCCGTGTTCGCCCTGCCCGGCGCCTTCACCCCGACCTGCTCGGCCAAGCACGTGCCCGGCTACGTCGAGAAGTTCGACGAGCTGAAAAAAGCCGGCGTCGACGAGATTTGGTGCGTGAGCGTCAACGACGCCTTCGTCATGGGCGCCTGGGCGCGTGACCAGAAGACCGGCACCAAGGTCCGCATGCTCGGTGACGGCAGCGCCGAGTTCACCAAGGCCACCGGCCTGACCCTGGACCTGGCCGCGCGCGGCATGGGCCTGCGTAGCAACCGCTATTCGATGTTGGTGAAGGACGGCAAAGTCGCTACGCTGAACATCGAGGCCCCCGGCAAGTTCGAGGTCAGCGACGCGCAGACGATGCTGGCCCAGGCCAAGGGCTGACCTACAGGTCGACCTTGAGGTAGTGCGCCCCCGCAATGGGGTTGTGATAGTACGGTGGGACCTCCTTGAAGCCCAGGTCCTCATACAGCGCACGCGCCGCCTCCATGTCCGAGAGCGTGTCCAGCAGCACGCAGGCGTAGCCCGCCTGCCGTGCCGCGTCCAGGCAACGCTCGGCCAGCTGCCGGCCCAGGCCGAAACCGCGAAACGCCTTGCGCACGTAGAGGCGCTTCATCTCGGCGGCATTCGGGTCGTCGACGTGATCGAGCGGGCGCAGCGCGCAGCAACCGGCGACCACGCCGTCCAACGTGGCCAATAGCAAGGTACCGCGCGGCGGCCGGTAGTCGCCGGGCAGCTCCCGCAACTCGCGCTCGAAGTCCTGGAAGCCCAGGTCGATGCCGAGGCTGTCGGCGTACTCGCGAAAGATGTCGCGCACCGCGTCGAGCGACGCGTCATCGGGGCTTGTGATGTGTTCGATCATGACGTCTAGCCGGCCAGACGCACCATCAGGGTCACTGCGCCCGCGCAACCCCCCAGCACCGCCAGCGCCAGCAGCCGCGAGCCCGCCGTGTCGCGCGAGGCGACCGGGGCGGATAGCACGCTCTGCGCGCCATCCGGCAGCGGCTTGTCACCATGCACCATGGGGCCGACGAGGTTGTTGCGTCGCACGAAGAAGTAAAACGCGATGGCGCTCAGATGCAGCGCGATCAGGCCCACCAGCAGCCACTGCCCCACGCCCTTGTGCCAGGCGGTGGCGGCCAGGCCCAGGTCGGTGGATATGTAGCGATTGAGCGGGCCGGTGAAGGCGATTTCGTCGTCGCCGACCAGCCCGGTGGTCACCTGGGCGATCAGGGCCAGCAACATGGCCATCACCGCCAGCGCGCCGCTGAGGGTGTGCCCCAGCGAGACGGACGATCCAGACCGGGGTACGAAGTGGATAAACCGTGACCAGTGGCCGCCGATCACCCCCCACACCAGCCGAAACAGCAGCAGGGTCAGCAGGGCGTACCCCAGGCGGGCGTGCCAGTCGATCCAGCTGCCCGGGGCGTAGGCCGTGGCGAACAGGCCGATCACGCAGGCCAGTAGCAGCCAGTGAAAGAGGCGGGTGGGCAGGTCCCAGACGCGTACCGAAGCGGAATGCTGGGGCGTGTGAGACGGAATGTGCGAAGGGGTCACGCTTCTGATACAAAGGTCGGCTGTTCCCTTCATTGTTCCCGAAACTCAGGACCTTGCATCCATGAAAACCTTTGTCTCCCTCGCACTTGCCGCCGTTGTCGGTGCCGCGGCCCTGCCCGCCTCGGCCCAGTTCGCCAAACCCGAGGATGCGGTCAAGTACCGTCAAAGCGCGCTCACCGTCATGGGCGCCCACTTCGGACGCATCGGCGCCATGGTCAACGGCCGTGTTCCTTTTGATGGCAAGGTCGCTCAAGAGAACGCCCAGGTCGTGAGCGATGTGGCTCGCCTGCCTTGGGCCGGCTTCGGTCCGGGCACCGACAAGATTTCCGCTCGGGCCAAGCCCGAGATCTGGACCGAGCAGGCCAAGTTCAAGGACCACTCCGACAAGATGGTGGCCGAGACCGCCAAGCTGCTGGCAGCCGCCAAGACCCAGAACCTGGACAACCTCAAGGCCGCTTTTGGCTCGACGGCAGCGACCTGCAAGGCCTGCCACGACGCTTTCCGCAGCAACTGATGGCGGTTTCGCCGCAGTCGCCCGCCCTGGGCTCTGCGGCGACAGCCAGCTCGCCGGCTCAGGCCGGCGCAGCCAGCAGCTTCTCGATCAGCTGGTGCAGCTCGGCGAAGTCCGGCGCACCGACATAGCGCTTCACGATCTCGCCGCGCTTGTCCACGATGAAGGTGGTCGGCGTGAGACGCACATCCCCCCAAGCCTGGGCCACCGCGCCCGTGTTGTCGATTGCCACCCCGAACGGCAGCTGGCGCGATTGCGCGAAATTCACCACATACGCGGGTGGGTCGTAGTTCATGGCCACCGCCAGCGTCTGGTAGCCGCGGTCCTGGTACTTCTGGTGCGTTGCCACGATCTGCGGCATTTCCGCGACGCAGGTGACGCAGCTGGTCGCCCAGAAATTCACCAGTGTCACTTTTCCTTTGAGATCAGCGGTGGTGCGCGTGCTGCCATCGAGCAGTACGAACGTGGAGGCGGGCGCGGTGGCGCGGCCCGTGCCCAGATACACCGCGACGGCGGCGGCGGCGACGGCCAGGGCGGCCAGCAGGGTCCAGAGGCGCTTGGTCATGGAGAGACTCCGTGTGGGGCGTGTGCGTCAGGTGAATCTTCTCAGATCACCTTATCGCGTTCGAGGGCGTCGATGCGCTGCGCGTCCAGCCCGAGCACCTCGGCCAGAACCTCGCGCGTGTGTTGCCCCAGCAGCGGCGGCGGCAGGTCCTTGCGCACCGGCGTGGCACTGAGCTTGGCGGGGCTGCCCACCAGGCGCAGGTCCGGCCGCAACGGGTGACGCCAGGTGTCCACCATGCCACGCGCCTGCACCTGCGGGTCGGCGAAGACTTCGTTCAGCCGGTTGATCGCGCCGCAGGGCACCTTGGCGGCTTCCAGCGCGCGCAGCCAGTCGGCCTTGGCGCGCGTTTTCATCACGGCTTCGAGCAGGGGCACGAGCTCGGCGCGATGGCGTACGCGGTCCTGGTTACGGGCGAAGCGGGCGTCAGTGGCCAACTCCGGGTGGCCGGCCACCTCGCAGAACTTGGCGTACTGACCATCGTTGCCCACCGCCAGAATGAGGTGGTCGGCGCTGCCGTCGGCCTTGGGTGCGACCTCGAACACCTGATAGGGCACGATGTTCTGGTGGGCGTTGCCCGCCCGCCCGGGCACCTTGCCGCTCACGAGGTAGTTGGCGCCCAGGTTGGCGAGCATGGCCACCTGCGTGTCCAGGAGGGCCATATCCACATGCTGGCCCTCGCCGGTGCGCTCGGCATGACGCAGGGCGGCCAGGATGGAGACCGTCGCATACAAGCCGGTGAACAGGTCCGCCACCGCCACCCCCACTTTCTGCGGGCCGCCGCCCAGGTCGTCGCGCTCGCCGGTGATGCTCATGAGGCCGCCCATGCCCTGGATGGCGTAGTCATAGCCCGCGCGATCGCGGTAAGGGCCGGTCTGGCCGAAGCCGGTGATGCTGCAATACACCAGGCGTGGATTGATCGCACGCAGTGATTCGTAGTCCAGGCCGTAGCGGGCCATGTCGCCGACCTTGAAGTTCTCGACGAACACGTCGCAGTGCGCCACCAGCGACTTGACCAGGGCCTGGCCCGCCGGCTGCGCGATGTCGCACGTGACCGAGCGCTTGTTGCGGTTGGTGCCCAGGTAATAGGCGGCTTCGGCGGTCTCGCGGCCGTCGTCCTGCGTGAGAAAGGGTGGGCCCCAGCTGCGGGTGTCGTCGCCGGTGCCGGGACGCTCGATCTTGATCACGTCCGCGCCCAGGTCGGCCAGGGTCTGGGTGCACCAGGGGCCGGCCAGCACGCGCGAGAGGTCCAGGATGCGGATGCCGTCGAGGGAGTTCATCGCAGGATTGTCGGTCAATCCTGCTTCCATAATGAAGGGATGGTCCTTTCCCGACGCGACGCGGTGGTGGTGTTTCTCGCCTTTGCCTTCGCCTATTTCCTCTCCGCGCTGATACGCGCTGTCACCGCCACCTTGGCCCCCACCCTCACCCAGGAATTCGCCCTCAATGCGAGCGACCTGGGGCTGATGGCGGGGGGCTATTTCATTGGCTTTTCGCTCACGCAGTTGCCCCTGGGAAGCTGGCTGGACCGGCACGGCCCGCGCACGGTGGTTCTGGCCTTCCTGGCGGTGGCCGTCGCGGGCTGTGTGGGTTTCGCCTTCGCGCAGAGTTTCACCGGCCTGCTGGTGGCCCGCATCCTGTGCGGCATGGGCCTGAGCGCCTGTCTGATGGCGCCTCTCACCGGTTACCGCCGCTGGCTTTCGCCGGCGATGCAGCTGCGCGCCAGCTCCTGGATGCTCATGGCCGGCTCGGTGGGGATGGTGGCTTCCACCCTGCCCGTTCAGTGGCTCGTGCCCCTGGCGGGCTGGCGCATGCTGTTCGTGGTGATGGCAGTCCTGATCGTCGCGGCCGTGGCCCTGATCGCCTGGAAGGTGCCGACCTGGCCGGCGGCGGCACCCCCGGGGGACGGACCCGCCGCCGGCTACCGCGAGGTCTGGCGCCACCCCTATTTCCGGCGCATGGCGCCCCTGGGCTTCTTCTGCCATGGCGGCGTGCTGGCCATGCAGACCCTGTGGGCCGGGCCCTGGATGGTGCGGGTCGCGGGGTACTCGCCTGCGCAAGCGGCGGCGGGCCTCTTCACCATCAACGTCGCCATGCTCCTGGCGTTCTGGGGATGGGGCCTGGTGACGCCCCGGCTCGCGGCGCGGGGCTGGGATGCCAATCGCCTCATTGCCTGGGGGCAGCCCCTGAGTTTCCTGGCCCTGGGCGGCCTGATCGCGGCGGGCAGCGGTGCCGGTGCCTGGGGCTGGACCCTCTTTTTTGTCGGGGGTACCTTCGTCTCGCTGGCCCAGCCCGCGGTCGGGATGGCCTTTCCCGCGGCGCTGGCGGGCCGCGCCCTGTCCGCCTACAACCTGGTGATCTTCGCGGGCGTGTTCGTGGTGCAGTGGGGCGTGGGCCTGCTGATTGACGGATTTCAGGCCCTGGGCCTGGCCGAGGCCACGAGTTTCCGGGTGGCCCTGTCAGCGGTCCTGGCGTGCTGCATCGGCGCCTGGGCGTACTTCCTGCGTGCGAGGCCGGATAATCAGGCGCCATGAACGGGATCTTGATCATTTGCCACGCGCCACTGGCCCATGCCCTGAGGCAATGCGCGCTGCATGTGTTCCCGGACTGCGACACCGCCGTGAGCGCGGTCGATGTGCAGCCCAATCTCTCGCCCGAAGAAACCTTGGCCACCGCGCGCATCGCCCTGGACCAGCTCGCGCATGCGCCGCAGGTCAAGGGCGTGCTCGTGCTCTCCGACATCTTCGGTGCCACCCCGAGTAACGTCGCCCAGAAGCTGGTGGACGGTGCGCACTCGCGCCTGGTCACCGGCGTGAATCTCCCCATGCTGCTTCGCAGCGTGAGCTATCGCCACGAATCGTTGGACGCCCTGGTGGCGCGGGCGGTCACCGGCGGCACTCAGGGGGTGATGCAGGTGGCGCTCACCGCGCCCCAAAACCAGTCCAAGCCACGACATGATCCAAACCACCACGACCATCAGCAATAAGTTGGGGCTGCACGCGCGCGCCTCCGCCAAGCTCACCAAGCTGGCGGGTTCCTTCCCTTGCGAGATCTGGATCGCCAAGGGCGAGCGGCGCGTCAACGCCAAGAGCATCATGGGTGTGATGATGCTGGCCGCCGGCCTGGGCAGCGAGGTCGTGCTGGAAGCCGAGGGTGAGCGCGCGCAGGAAGCGATCGACGCGCTGCTGGCGCTCATACACGACAAGTTTGGCGAGGGAGAATGAGCCAGGTGTTCGCATGACCTTCGCGGTTCACGGCCTTCCCGTCGCGCGCGGCATCGCCATTGGGCGTGCCGTGCTCATGGCCGGGCGCGTCGACGTCGCGCACTATTTCATCCCGCCCGAGCAGGTCGAGTCCGAGATCGCCCGCGTGCGCGCGGGTCGCGACGCGGTCGTCGACGAGATCCACCGCCTGCAGCAGACGATCACCGGCATGGGTCCCAAGGAGGCGCCCCACGAGCTGTCGGCGCTGCTGGACGTACACCTGATGCTGCTGCAGGATCAGGACCTGATCGCCGGCGTCAAGCACTGGATCTCCGAGCGCCTGTACAACGCCGAGTGGGCGCTGACCACACAGCTGGAGGCGCTGTCTCGCCAGTTCGACGAGATGGAGGACGAGTACCTGCGTGAGCGCAAGGCCGACCTCGAGCAGGTGGCCGAACGCATCTTGCGCTACATGAAGGGCGTGGCCACGCCCGTTCCGCCGCCAGCCCGCCGGCCCGCCGGTGGCCTGCAGCAGGACCTGGCGCTGGAGGGCACCACCGACGTGCCGCTGGTGCTGATCGCGCACGACCTGTCACCCGCCGACATGCTGCAGTTCAAGCAGAGCGTGTTCGCCGGCTTCGTGACCGACGTGGGCGGAAAGACCTCGCACACCGCCATCGTGGCGCGCAGCATGGACATCCCGGCGGTGGTGGGCGCGCGCAGCGCGAGCCAGCTGGTGCGTCAGGACGACTGGGTCATCATCGACGGCGACGCCGGCGTGATGATCGTCGACCCCTCGCCCATCATCCTGGCCGAGTACCAGTTCAAGCAGCGCCAGGCTGAACTCGAGCGCGGGCGCCTGGGCCGGCTGCGGCACACGCCGGCAGTCACCCTCGATGGCGAACGTATCGAGCTGTTCGCCAACATCGAGTTGCCCGACGACGCGGCCGCCGCCCTTGAGGCTGGGGCGGTGGGCGTGGGGTTGTTCCGCAGCGAATTCCTGTTCATGGGACGCCAGGGCCACCTGCCCGACGAAGAGGAGCAGTACCTGGCCTATCGCCGCGCGGTCGAGGGCATGCAGGGCCTGCCGGTCACCATCCGCACCATCGATGTGGGCGCCGACAAGCCCTTGGATGACACGCGTCACGACGACGCGCACCTCAACCCCGCGCTGGGCCTGCGTGCGATCCGCTGGAGCCTGGCCGATCCGGCGATGTTCCTCACGCAGCTGCGCGCCGTCTTGCGCGCGGCGGCGCACGGCAAGGTGAACATGCTCATTCCCATGCTGGCCCACGTGAGCGAGATCCGTCACACGCTGTCGCTGATCGACTTCGCGCGCGCCGAACTGGACAACCGCGGAACCGCCTACGGCCCTATCGCCATCGGCGCCATGATCGAGATCCCGGCGGCGGCGATCATGGTGCGCTCCTTCCTGAACTACTTCGACTTCCTCTCGGTCGGTACCAACGACCTCATTCAATACACACTGGCCATCGATCGCGCCGACGAATCGGTGGCCCACCTGTACGACCCCTGCCACCCGGCGGTGCTGCGCCTGCTGGCCGACACCATCGCAGCCTGTCGCGCGCAGGGCAAGCCGGTGAGCGTGTGCGGCGAGATGGCGGGCGATGTGGACTTCACCCGTCTGCTGCTCGGACTGGGGCTGCGCAGTTTTTCGATGCACCCGGCGCAGTTGCTGGCGGTCAAGCAGGAAGTGCTGCGTGCCGACACCGCCCGCCTGGCACCCTGGGCCCAGGAGGTGATTGCCTCCGACGAGCCGGGCAAGCTTCTGGCGTGAGGAGGGGTTGATGCCTCGGCGTCGACCGCGCATGCACAAGCCTCTTGCCTGCGCTTGCTGGCGATCCGTTTTGGATATACATTCATTATGTATACCAGCCAGTTCGGAGGCGTCATGCAAGTATCCAAGTGGGGCAACAGCCTGGCCGTGCGTCTGCCGGCTGCCGTCATTGAAGCCATGGGGCTCAAGGAGGGCGATGACATCGAGATCCAGGTC
>JBEEIS010000016.1:0-5383 GCA_041169755.1 Pseudomonadota bacterium
TGGATATCAACTTCAAGGCGCCGATACTGCTCACGCAGGCCTTGCTCAAGTCAAAAAAGATCAATGCCGGGGCATCGCTGGTCTATGTGGCGGCCGTGGCGGACCGCACAGCGCCGGTGGGCTCCGCCACCTACGCGGCGAGCAAGGCCGCCCTAATCACTGCCGTGCGTTCGCTCGCGCTGGAGGTCGCCCGCCAGCGTATCCGTGCCAACTGCGTGTCCCCCGGCTATGTCAGGACGCCCATGTTCGACCAGATGAAGGCGACCGCTTCGGTGGACGAACTCGTGAAGCTGGCGCCCCTGGGCATGATCGAGCCGGAGGAGGTCGCCCAGTCCGCCGTTTACCTGCTGTCCGAGGCCTCTCGCTGGGTGACCCGCAGCAACCTGGTCGTCGACAGCGGCCTGACCATTCCCATGCGCTGAGGCTCGCGAGTTAACCGATGCATGTATCCGACGTGTACACCCTGAGGGACAAGCCCGTCCTGGTCACAGGTGCCTCCAGCGGTATCGGCCAGGCCGTGGCCCTGGCTTGCGCGCAGGCCGGCGCCCGGGTGGTCCTGCATGGTCGCGACCCGGACCGGCTTCAGGCTTCGTGGCAGGCCTTGCCGGGAGATGGTCACCAGGTCTTGCAGGGCGATCTCCAGAACCAGGACGCCGTGATGGCCCTGGCCGACCAGTGCCCGACGCTGCACGGCGTGGTCCACTGCGCTGGCATCGATGGCGTGGCGCCAATGCGCCTGGTGCAAAGCGAGATGCTTCTGCGGGTGTTTCAAGTGAACTACATCGCGCCGATGACGCTGACCCAGCGATTGCTCCTGAAAAAGAAGGTGCAATCCGGCGGGTCGATCCTGTTCATGTCGTCGATCGCGGCCAACACGGGCCGGGCAGGGGTCGGCCCCTATTCCGGTAGCAAGGCGGCGTTGCTCGGGTCCATGCGGCCCCTGGCGCTGGAGGTGGCCAAACACGGGATACGGGTCAACGCCTTGTGTCCTGGCATCGTGCGTACGCCGATCTTCAGCGGTCAGGAGCAATGGCTGACCGATGAAGTCGAAAAGAGCTACCCGCTAGGTCTGGGTGAACCGGAAGACGTGGCGCATGCCTCGGTCTTTTTCCTCTCGGACGCCAGCCGCAAGATCACCGGCACCGCCTTCAGCATCGATGGCGGCGTTCCCTTGACCTGAGGCCTGCCCCGATGAAAGAGGTCTACATCATCAACGCCGGCGGCTTCGGCCGCACCGTCGGCTCGCTGGCAGAGTCGGACGCAGCCTACGGCGTCGAGTGGACCATCAAGGGCCTGCTGGACGACCGCGATCTGCCGGCCCGTGCGGGCGACCCGTGGCCCATCGTGGGCAACCCCATGACCCATCGCTACCAGCCGGGTCAGATCATCGTGTGCGCTCTGGGTGACCCGATGCTGCGCGAGAAGTACTCCCGCCCCTTGGATGCTCAGGGCGCGGACTTCATGAACCTCACACCCGATCTGCACCGCGCCCAGGGCGTAACGATCGCAGGCGGTGGCATCTTCGAGCGCAACACCGTCATCGGCGCCGACAGCCACTTGGGCCGCTTTGTCCTGATGCACGCTTTCAGCGTGATCGGCCACGACGTGCAGGTGGGCGACTTCACCACCATTGGCAGCTTTGTCTTCATCGGCGGCGGCGCGCAGGTGGGCTCCCACGTCACGATCTTTCCGCACGCGAGCATCCTGCCTGGCATCAAGATCGGACGCGGCGCGCGCATCGGCGCCGGTAGCGTGGTGATTCGCGATGTCCCGGAAGGCACCACCGTCATGGGCAACCCCGCGCGGCCCTTCGATTTCCGCTAGACCATGCAAGCGGCTCTGCCCACCTCGCACTACTTCAGCCCGGACATCTACGCGCTGGAGCAGCAGCGCCTGTTCGGTCGGCTCTGGATCTTCGCCTGCCTGAAAACGGCCCTGGGCGCAGACCAGGCCTATGCCACGCGTAGCATCGGCGGGCGGCCCGTGTTGATCCAGAACACAGGCGGGCGGATACGCGCCTTCGAGAACGCCTGCGCCCACCGCCTCATGCCCCTGCACAGCGAGGCCTTTGGCCAGGGGCGTCTGGTGTGCCCCTATCACGGCTGGGTGTTCGATGAGGCGGGTGCCGTCAAGACCATCCCCAAGGCCGACACCCTCTACCAGTTTCGCGAGGCGCAGCGACAAGAACTGCGCCTGAAGGAATACGCAGTGCAGGTGCTGGGTAATCTGGTCTTCGTGAACCTGGACCCCGCGCCCCTGCCCATCGAGCAGCAGTTCTCGCCAGACCTCATCGCGCAATTGCAGGCCATCTCCTCCCACTTTGGCGAGGTGTCCGTGCATGTGGAGATCCCCACTCGCTACAACTGGAAACTCAACTTCGAGAACGTGCTGGATCACCAGCATGTTCCCTACGTGCACCCCAAGAGCTTTCAGCCCCTGATTCGCGCGGCCCAGGTCGAGCCGGCTGCCACGACGGCTCCCCCTGTGCCCGATCACCCGGCCCCCTCAGACCGCTTGCTCGATCAGAGCTGGGCCAGCACAACGCCGATGCAGATTGCACACTGGCCCTGGCATGACCAGGTGGAACGCTACGGCCCGCCCGACACGTACCACAACCACTTTCTGTTTCCCAACGTGAACTTCATTTCCGTAGGGGGGCTGGTCTTTCTGGTGCAGCAGTTCGATCCGGTGTCGCCGACGCAGACGCAGGTGCGCTTCACTCTGTGCACCGCACGACCCACAGGCCGGCTGCCCGCGCTGCCGGCCATCCTGCGGGGGCACCTCAAGAGCGAAGTCGAGGTGCTGATGGAGGATGTGGCCCACCTGGAGCAATTGCAGGCTGGCCTGCACGCAGGCTCGCCGCCGGTTCATCACGGCCGCTACGAGCATGCGCTGGTGGGCTTCGGGCGGGTGTACCGCCGCTGGCTCGAGGAGGCCCGGCCATGCTGAAGGACGCGTCGATGCGCCTGTGCCTGGTGGGTTGCGGCGAGGTGTTTGACCTTCTGGACAAGGACCTGTCAACCTATGGCTGGGACGATGCCCGCGTACACCGTCACCGCTTCGAGCAGGTGGCCGACATCGCCGCGCAGGCTGATGCGGTGCTCGCGAGCTGGGACCCTGCGGTGCACACCCTGTTCATTGCGGTGGATGCCAACGCCTTGAACCACGCCCGACTGGAACTCTATGGCCGGGCCCGGCTACGCGGTTTTCGCCTGCAGGCGCTGGTGCACCCCAGCGTGATCGCGGCCCCGGGCACGCGGTGGGCCGACAACGTCTGGATCGGTCCGGGCACCCTGCTGGGCCCGGACTGCCGGATCGACAGCGACAGCTTCATCGGTGCTGGCTCGCGGCTGGATGCGCGGGTGCATGTCGGTGCCCACGTCTGGGTGGGGCAGGGCGCGCGCATCGGCACCGGATGCCAGATCGCCACCCACGCCGTGCTGGGGCCGGACGTCATGCTCAAGCCCGGTACGCAGCTCGGGCGCCATGTCTTGATCGACAAACCCGGCCCTTGGGAGGGTACCTGGGCCGCCGGTACCTTCCTGGAATCCACCTGGGCGCAGCCCGCCCGAATGATGGGGCCAGGCTATTCCTTTCAGCGTCAGACCCCGCCATGAAATCCCTGTTGCCCCCCGAGGCCTACACCTGCGACGCGTGGTTTGAACGCGAACAGGCGAGGGTGTTTCGCCCCCTGTGGCAGTTCGTCGCGCCGCGCATGCTGCTGGCCAAGCCGGACGCCTTCGTGCGCCGGCGGTTGGCCGGCGTGGACGTGGTGGTGCAGAACATCGAGGGTCGCATCTGCGCTTTCGAGAACGTGTGCGCACACCGCCAGAGCCCGCTCCAGACCGAGGACCAGGGTGTTCGGCCTCTGGTCTGCCCCTATCACGCCTGGCGCTACGGCAGCCAGGGCGAGGTGGTCAACATCCCCTGGGAGCACGCGTGCTATCGCTTCAGCGAGAGCGAGCGCCAGGCGCTGCGGATCCGCCAGTTCGAGGTCCATGAGTTCGGGCAGCTGGTCTTCGTCAAGCTTGGTGACGAACCCCTGGACTTCGGGTCGCAGTTCGATGCCGACGCTGTGAGCGACTTGCAGCGTGCCAGCGAGGTGTTTGACGACGAGGTGCTGGTCACGCGCTTTGAGGGCCGCTTCAACTGGAAGCTGGCCTACGAGAACCTGCGTGACAGCTTGCACCCGCGCTTTCTGCACACCGGCACGGTCTACCAGCAGGTCAAGTTCGAGGCTCGGATCGACGAGGCGGCTCTGGCCCGGACCCACGCCTACCGCGAAGCGGGCAGCCGCGACCGCGCCGAGCACCTGGCCTGGCTGCGCACCTTCAGCGGTGGCGGCCCCAACGAGCCCATGCCGGACCTGCCTCGTTATGCCTGGCACGACTACGTGCAGCGGCACGGGCAGGACGACTGGTACCTCAATTGGCTGATGTACCCGAACCTGCACATCGCGTCGGGATCGGCGGGTTACTCCTTCATCATCGAACATCACGTGCCCGTCTCGGCGCAGCGCACCGATCTGTGGGTCTACTACGTCACCGGGCGCAAAAAGCGCAAGTACCCGACGTCCGCAGCCGTCTTGATGGCCCACCTCGAAGGTGCAGAGAAGGTGCTGGCCGAAGACATCGCCATCATGGAAAAGGTGCAGGGCAGTTTGCACCCAGGCACCCCGCGCGCTACCACGGGCGACTTCGAGCACGCCAACATGGCCATCGAGCGGTGGTATGTCGACACCCTGGAGGGCCGGCATGCACACGCATAAAGTAATCCTGGGGCAGAGCCCTTGGCTGGAGATGGCTACCGAAGATTGGCTGCAAGTCCAGCCCGGTTTGTCGATCCGGTCGGTGGAGGTGGTGCTCGATCGCAGCCACGGCTTTGACCTGTCGTCCGCTCTGGATGGTTTGGATCCCGCGACCACGACCGGCTTTGTGGCCTGGGGGCCGAAGTTCCTGAACTTTCAGCGCCTCGAGTTGATGGGCGAGCTCAAGAAACGCGGCTTCAAGATGCCGGCCCTGGTGCATCCCTCAGCGCAGGTCAGTCCCTCCGCGACCTGCCAGGAGAACGCCTGGATCCAGGCGCAGGCCGTGGTGGGGCCGCAGGTCACGATCGGGATGAATGCCCATGTGGGGCTGGGCGCCCGGCTCGGCGCACACAGTGCCCTGGGCAACCACGCCTGGCTGGGGCAGGACGCTCGTGTTGGGGTGCGCGCCCGCGTGGAGGCCAACGCCGTGGTGGGCGAGGGTGTCGAGGTGGCCGAGGGCGTGCGCATCGGCCGCCAGGCATGCATCGAGACCGCGGGTCGGATCGCCGCCGACTGGCCTGACAAAGCCTTCCGCCTGCGCCGCAGCGGGCTGGTGGGACACATCATCGAACACCG
>JBEEIS010000017.1:0-21766 GCA_041169755.1 Pseudomonadota bacterium
ATGAAGGCCCGCTGGCGCAAGTGGGACAGTCGCACCTTGCGCCGCGCGGCCAGTGGGTCGTCGGCGCGGCAGATCAGGTACAGCGGTTCGTCCAGGAGCTTCACCGCCTCGAACTCCAGCGAGTTGCCCGGGAGCGCGTTCAGACCGAAATCGGCCTCACCCCGGCGCACCGCATCCAGGCACACGTCGGACACCACATCCCGCAGGCGCAGCTCGATGCCCGGGTAACGCTGGCGAAACACCGACAACTGCTGCGGCAGCCAATTCGCCGCCAATGACGGCGGCGCAGCCACGCTCACACGCCCGGTGCGGCGCGCGGCGCGATCCTGCAGGTCGTCGATGGCGGCGCGCATCTCGCTGGCGATGCGCCGCGCCCCCTGCGCGAACACCTCGCCCTCGGGCGTGAGCGTCACATGGCGCGTGGTGCGGTCGAACAGGCGCGCACCCACCTGGTCCTCCAGCCGCGCCACCATCTGGCTGAAGGCCGACGCCGACATATGACACCGCTGCGCCGCCAGCGAAAAGCGGCGCGTCTCCTCCAGGGCCAGAAAGGCATCGATCAGACGACCGGACAAACTCATTTCAAGAAATCAAATAATCGTTTGAATAATTCCAGTTTACTTCCGATGATTCCCCGCGCACAGTGCCGCAAAGACACAAGAGGGACAGAGGATGGAGACCATCGCAGTCGGGTGCGGCGCCGGCTTTTCCGGCGACCGCTGCGACGCCGCACCGCCCGTGGTGCGCACGCTGATCGAACGGGGCGGGCCGGCCGCCCTGATCTTCGAGAATCTGGCCGAGCGCACGCTGGCCCACCAGCAGCTGGCGCGCCGCGCCGACGCCTCGCGCGGCTACGAGCCGCTGCTGCTGGACTACCTGCGCCCGGTGCTCGCCGACTGCCTGCGCCATGGCATCGCCATCGTGGGCAATTTCGGCGCGGCCAACCCGCAGGGCGCCGCCCGCGCCATCCAGGGCCTGGCGGCCGAACTGGGTCTGCCGGCCCCGCGCATCGGCATCGTCGAGGGCGACGACCTGTCCGACCCGCGGGGGCGCGCCCTGGTGCGCGCGCAACTGGGCGGCGATTTCGACGAGGCGCGCTTCGTCTGCGCCAACGCCTACCAGGGTGCCTTCGAGATCGCGCAGGCCCTGCGCGCAGGCGCACAGGTCGTGGTGACGGGACGCGTGGCCGACCCCTCACTGGTCCTGGGTCCGGCCATCGCGCACTACGGCTGGAACGCCACCGACTGGGATGCGCTGGCCGGTGCCACCATGGCCGGCCACCTGCTCGAATGCGGCGCGCAGGTCAGCGGCGGCTACTTCGCCGACCCTGGCCTCAAGGACGTGCCGGGCCTGGAGGACGTGGGCTTTCCCATCGCCGAGATCGCTGCCGACGGCAGCTGCATCATCACCAAGGCCTCGGGCACCGGTGGCCTGGTGGACTGCCGCACCGTCAAGGAGCAACTGCTGTACGAAGTGCACGACCCGGCGGCCTACCTCACGCCCGACGTGGTGGCGGACATCACGGGCGCCACCGTCACGCAGCTCGGACCTGACCAGGTCCGCCTGGCCGGCGTGCGCGGTCACCCGCGGCCGCCCACGCTCAAGGCGCTGGCCTACTTCGACGGCGGCTGGCTGGGCGAGGCCGAGATCTCCTACGCCGGTCCCAACGCCGAAGCACGTGCGCGCCTGGCGATGGACGTCATGCAACGCCGCATGGGCGCACGGATGCCGCTGCGGTTCGACCTGATCGGGGTCCAGAGCATCCTGGGCGACGACGGCAACCGCCTGCTGCAGGCCCTGCCCGTAGGCGACTCGCGCGACGTGCGCCTGCGCGTGGCCGGCCGCCATGAGGACGTGTGCGAGATCGACCTGCTGCTGCGGGAAGTGACAGCCCTGTGGACGGGCGGCCCCGGCGGCGGCGGCGGCGTGCGCACCGCCAAGCGCCAGCGGCTGTCCAACCGCGCCTGCTTCATTGCGCGCGAGCAGGTGCCCGCCCGCTACGTTCCGGCCTGAGCTCCTTCCATGACGCAGACCCGCCTCTATGACCTCGCCCACGCCCGCACCGGCGACAAGGGCAACCATTCCAACATCTCGCTGATCGCCTATCGGGCGCAGGACTACCCGCTGCTCGTGCAGCAGGTGACCTGCGAGCGGGTGGCGCAGCACTTTGGCGCGCGCCGGCCCACGCAGGTCCGCCGCTACCTGCTGCCCTTGCTCGGCGCCATCAACTTCGTGCTGGACGACGTGCTCGATGGCGGCGTCAACGACTCCCTGAACCTGGACATGCACGGCAAGTCGCTGTCCTTTCACCTGCTCGAGATGCGCATCGACGCGCAAGCAACACCCCACGACACCAAGGAGACCTCATGAAAACCCGCCATTTCCTCAAGACCCTGGCCGCCTGCGGCCTGCTCGCTGGCGGCCTGGCCAGCGCCTGGGCTCAGGGCGCCAGCACCGCGCGTCCGGTACGCATGGTGGTGCCCTTTCCACCGGGCACGGCCACTGACCTGGCCGCGCGCGTCATGGCCAACCACCTGCAGGGCGCACTGGGCCAGGCCTTCGTGGTGGAGAACAAGCCTGGCGCCGGCGGCTCGATCGCCGCGATGGAAGTGATTCGCTCGGCTCCCGACGGCAATACGCTGCTGTTCTCGTCCAACTCGGCGCTGGCCTCCAACGTGGCCCTGCTCAAGTCCATCCCCTACGACCCGAACAAGGACTTCTCCCCCGTCGCCGGCATCGGCGAGAACATGCTGGTGCTGATGGTGCGCGCCGACCATCCCGCCAAGACGGCGGCCGAACTCCTGGCCTACATCAAGCAGCGCCCGGGCAAGGTCAATGCGGGCTATGGCTCGTCCAGCTCGCAGGTGTGCATTGCGGTCCTGAACAAGCTGGGCAACGTCGACGCGGTGGGCGTGCCGTACAAGGGCATCCCGCTGGCCGTCAACGACGTGCTGGGAGGCTCGCTCGACTTCACCTTCGTGGACCTGGGCAACGCGATGGCCCAGGCCAAGGGCGGCAAGATGCGCGCGCTGGGCATCACCGCGTCCAAGCGCTCGCCGCTGGCACCCGATTGGCCTGCACTGGCCGAGGGCCTGCCGGGCTTCGACATCACTGCGTGGTTCGGCATTGCCGGTCCGGCGGGTCTGCCCAAGGACGTCGCCGACCGCCTTCATGCGGCGGTCGCCCAGGGCCTGGCCAGCACCGAGGTGAAGGACAAGCTGGCTGGCATCGGCATCCAGCCCCTGCCGATGCGGCCGGACCAGATGAAGGCATTCATGGCCGCTGAAGTGACCAAGTGGGTACGCCTGGTCAAAGAAGCCAACCTCCAACCGGAATGACCATGAACCGCAAAGTCATGCTCGTCACCGGCGCGAGCCGAGGCATCGGCGCCGAGATCGCCGTGGGCGCCGCCCGCCAGGGCTGGCGCGTCGCCGTCAACTACCACCGCAGTGCGGAGGCTGCACACGATGTGGTGCGCCGCATCCGCGACGCTGGCGGCGAGGCCGTGGCCCTGAAAGCCGACGTGAGCCAGCTGCCCGAGGTGGAGCGCCTCTTCAAGGAACTCGACGCCTCGCTGGGCCCCATCGACGCCCTGGTGAACAACGCAGGGGTGCTGGCGAGCTTTCGCATCACCGAGGTGGATGAGACCAATGTGGCCGGCCTGTACGGCGCCAACGTGTTCAGCGTCTACTACTGCGCCCGCGAGGCGGTACGCCGCATGGCGCGCTCGCGTGGGGGCCGTGGTGGGGTGATCATCAACATGTCTTCGGTAGCCGCGCGCCTGGGCGGACTGGCCGGTGGCAGTGCCTATGCCGGCTCCAAGGGCGCACTCGACGCCTTCAACCTGGCCCTGGCCAAGGAGGTTGGCCCGGAGGGCATACGCGTCAATGCGCTGCGCCCCGGCCTGATCGCCACCGAGATCCACAACGTACACGGCGGCCTCGAGCAGATGGAAAACCTGGCGCGCACCGCCGTGCCCCTGGGCCGATCAGGCAGCGCCATGGAAGTTGCCGAGGCGGTGCTGTGGCTGGCGAGCGACTCCGCCTCGTATGTGCATGGCGCGGTGCTGGACGTGGCTGGAGGCCGCTAGGCCCGGGGGTTCAGGAGGCGCGGTCACAATAGAGGGCTCGTGATTCGCGCCTTCTAGACATTCATGAAAAAACGCCAATTGCTGATGGCCGCAGCCGCACTGGCCTGCCTCGCCCCCCTCTCGCACGCCCAGGACTTCCCGCCCCGCAAAGCCGTGACTCTGGTGGTCGGCTTTGCGCCCGGGGGCGCCGCCGATGCCGCCGCACGCCTGATCGCGAAAAAGCTGGGTGAGAACATCGGCCAGAGCGTGGTGGTCGATAACAAGGCCGGCGCGGGCGGCAACATCGCCCACCAGCTGGTGGCCAACGGGCCAGCCGACGGCTCCTTGCTGCTTCTGGGCTCGGTCGGGCCCCTGACCATCTCGCCCCATATGGGGAAGCTGCCCTACGACCCGTTCAAGGACCTGGCCCCCCTCTCGGGCGGCGTGCACTTTCCCAACGTGCTGGTGGTCAGCTCGCAAAGCGGCATCCGCACACTGGCCGAATTCGTGGCTGCAGCGCGCAAGGGGGCTGGCAACGTCACCTTCGCCTCCACCGGTCCGGGCTCGGCCTCGCACCTGACCGGCGAATTGTTTGCCCAATTGATCAAGGCCGACATGACGCACATCCCCTACAAGGGCGGCGCACCGGCCATGCAGGACCTGCTGGCCAACCGCTTCACCGGCTACTTCGCGGCACCGCCCACCGCCCTGCCCCACCTGGAAACCGGCAAGCTGGTGGCGCTGGCCACCACGGGTCTGACACGTCCGTCCTACATGCCCCATCTGCCCACCGTGGCCGAACAGGGATTTCCGGGCTTCGAGGCCCTGAACTGGTATTCCTTCAACGCGCCGGGCAAGACGCCCACTGCGCTCCTGGATCGCTGGAGCCAGGAGATCGTGAAGGTGCTCAATGACCCGTCGGTGCGCGAGCAGTTGAACAAGCACGGGCTCACGCCCCACCCGACGAGCCGCCTGGAGCTTCAGGACTTCATGCGCAAGGAGTCGGCCAAGTGGGGCCAGATCGTGCGTGACCGCAAGATCCTGAGCGAGTGAGCTTCCAACACCCCGCGCCGCCATGCCCTCCATCTTCATCTCCCACGCCAGCAAGAACTTCAAGCTGGCCGACGACATCCGCCGCAAGCTCGAGGCCCTGGACAAGACCTGCTGGATCGCCCCACGCGACATCCCCGCAGGCAGCTCCTATGGCGAGGTCATCACCCAGGCCATTCAGTCCTGTACCGCCGTCGTCCTGGTCCTGACCGAAGATGCCAACGTCTCGCGCGGTGTGGCCAACGAGATCGAAATGGCCTTCCGCGAAGACCGCGTGATCATCCCGGTGCGCCTGAAGGAAGTGGAACCCTCCGCAGCACTGGCCTTCTACGTGAACAACACCCAGTGGGTGGACGCCTGCCGCAGCCCGCTGCGTGAGCGCGTACAGGAGATCGTACGCATCGTCGACGCCGTCGAATCCGGCAAGCCGCCACCGCCCCCGGGGGATGAACCCACCGGACTCGTCGCAGCCCTGGAGCGCCAGTTCGAGGCGGCCCGCCGCTCACGCTGGCTGGTGGGTGGCATCGCGACGCTCGTGATCGGCTTGGTGGCCGCCTTCGGCGCCGAGCGGTCCATGCGCAGCACCGAGATCCTGGAAAAGGAACGGGCAGCGGTCGATGCCGACCCGGCCACCTACGGGCTGGTGAGCCTGCAGGGCCCGCCCGCACGCGAAGGCAAGCAACTGCGCGTCACGGCCACGGTCTACACCAACCTGCGTGATCCAGCGGCCGCCCAGGTGCAGTGGCGCGGCCTCGCAGCCGCCGCCGGACAAACGGCTACCGCCCTGGACCTGGCCGCCCTGGGCGCCACGCTCGCACCGGGCGCACAGGTGCTGACGCTGAGCCTGCCGGAGGGCACGGGCCGGTTCCAGCTTTGCATGACGGCCCGCCACCCGCGTGACGGACGCAGCCACACGGCGCGCTGGGCTTTCAACATCGCCGGCGAGGGCGATGCGCTGTCGGCGCAGCGCGCTGCCGCCCCCAGCCTGGTGCTGGCCGACCCGAAAGACTGCGCGCTCGATTGATGCACGCGCCCTGCCGTATGTCCTCCAGCGAACGCCTCGACCCCCCCCTGCTCGCCCACCTGCAGTCCTGGGTCGGCAGAACCACCACACTCGACGATCTGGTCACGCCCACCCCGCTGCGTGCGCTGTCGGCCACGCTCGATCGCGATGACGACGCGCCGCACGCCGGCACGCCGCTCCCCCCGCTGTGGCATTGGCTGTTCTTCCTGCCGATGCACAAGGCTCGCGAGATCGGACCCGACGGCCACGCCCTGCGCGGCGGCTTCCTGCCGCCCGTACCGCTGCCGCGACGCATGTGGGCGGGTGGCCGTCTGGCCTGGGATATAGACAACCCGCTGCGTGTGGGCGACCCGGTGCACCGCGTCTCCCGCATCCAGTCGGTCACGCACAAGTCGGGTCGCAGCGGCGACTTGCTGTTCGTCCTCGTGCGCCATGAAATCAGCAACCGGCGCGGCCTGTCCCTCACCGAAGAACACGACATCGTCTATCGCGGCGCGCCGCAGCCTGGCGAAGCCGTGCCCGAACCGCTCAAGGCGCCGCCCGCTGCCGCCTGGCACCGTGAACTCACACCGGACGACGTGCTGCTGTTTCGTTATTCGGCGCTGACCTTCAACGGCCACCGCATCCACTACGACCGCCGCTATGTCACCGAGACCGAGGGCTATCCGGGACTGGTGGTGCATGGCCCGCTGATCGCGACGCTGCTGGCCGACTTGGTGGCGCACTCCCGACCCCAGGCGCGGATGCGGCGTTTCGAGTTCAAGGCGCTACGACCCACTTTCGATGGACGCCCCCTGCAGGTCCACGGCGCGCCGTCGGTCGATGGTCGCGCGGTATCGCTCTGGGCTCAGGACCACGAAGGCTGGCTCACGATGCAGGCCAGCGCCCAGCTCGAAGACTGAGCGCCCGGATTCAGCGCCCGCGCAGGTGACTCCACAGGAGCACCGTGCCGCTGGCCATCGCGATCACCATCAGCGCCGCATAGCCCGCGCGGTAGGTCCCGAGCAACGACGACAGACCGCCGAAGACCGAGGGGCCGATCAGTCCGCCCAGAAAGGTGAAGGCCAGCGTACCCCCGGTGGCCAGGCTGGCCTTGCCGGGTGGCGCACGGCGCGCCACTTCAGCCAGGTACACCCCGTTCCAGCCGATGGCGGAGGCGCCGAACACCACCAGCACTGCGATCACCACCGCGCGCGGTACCTGCGGTGTGAACAGGGCGGTGCCCAGGGCGCACACCGCCATCAGGCCGGCCAGCATCACCAGGGTACGCAATGCGCCCAGGCCCCGGTCCGCCAGATAGCCCCACACGATGCGCCCGCCCACGCCACCCATTTGCGAGAAAGACAGCACCAGGCCGGCAGCCACCAGGCCATAGGCCAGCTCGGTGTGCAGGAAAGTCACCAGGTAGGTGGTCAGCGACATCTGCACGATGCAGAACATGAACGAGCATGCCGCCAAGGTCGCCAGCGTGCGATGCTCCAGCACCAACCGGATCGGTTCGATCAGGCTGGACAGGCGAATCACCTGCAGCGGGTTGCGATCGCCATCGAAGCTCGCGCGCAGGGATTGACTGAGGACAGCACACACCCCACAGGCGAGGGCCACGACCAGGAGGCTCGCGCGCCAATCCGTCATCAGCATCAGCGTGGGCACGATCGCGCCGCCCATCATGAAGCCCACCGGCACGCCGGTCTGCTTGATCGAGAACACGAGCGAGAGGCGGTGCGGCGCGGTGGTGCGCGCCAGGATGTGCGAGCTGGCAGGCGTGATGGGCCCATAGCCCAGGCCGATGATGAATGCGCCCAATGCCATGCCAGGCAGCCAACCGACGCTGCACAAGGTCAGGCCGGCAGCACAGGTCACCAGGCCCCACTGACTCACACGCATCGCGCCCCAGCGCGTCACGGCCATACCGCCGGTGAGACTGGCCAGCATGGCCCCCACGTACGAGATCGACACAAACACGCCCACCAGTGCGGCCGAGATCCCCAAGCTCGCGGCCACCTGCGGCGCCATCACCGGCACGGTGATCTGCGCCATGGCCACGATCGCCTGGATCGCCAGCGTGACCGCCAGGGGCAGCCAGCTGGCGGCCAGGGGGCGGGCCTGGGCAGGCAGGTCCTCATAGGCCAGTTGGGGGAGTCGTTCGTTCATGGCGGTCTTCCGGGTAAAAATCGGTCGTCTATTGTGTGCGCAGTGCTGCCCGCCCCCCAGGCCACCCCAAGTCGCGAACATGACTGGGCGCATATGCTCGCCGACTTATCCTGAATGCTCGCCAGGCGCCCTCGCTCCTGGGATGAATCCTCACGGAGCCTCCATGCTGAAGTTCTTCTACAACGCCGCCCCCAACCCGATGAAAGTTGCCTTGCTGCTGGAGGAACTGGCACTGCCGTACGAGGCCATACCGGTCGACACCCGCAAGGGGGAGCAATTCGATCCCGCGTTCAGGGCGGTCAACCCCAACGCGAAGGTGCCCGCGATCGTCGATCACGGCACGACTGTCTTCGACAGCAACGCCATCTTGCTGTATTTGGCCGACCGCGAAGGCCGTTTCGTGCCCACCGACCCGCGCAGCCCCGAGCGAGCGCAGTTGCTGTCTTGGCTGATGTTCATCGCCAGTGGCATCGGCCCCTTTTCGGGCCAGTCGGTGCACTTTCGCCATGCCGCGCCCGAGCCCAAGGAGTACGCACTGAACCGCTACGACTTCGAAGCACATCGCCATTGGGGTGTGCTTGAGGCCCATCTCGCGCAGAGAACGTTCATGGTGGGCGACACCTACAGCATCGTCGACATGGCCTTCTGGGGCTGGGCGCGGCTGCTTCCCTACGTACTGGGCACGGGCGATGCCACCTGGCTGCAATACCCCAACGTCAAGCGCTTACTCGAAGCGGTCAGCGCGCGGCCTGCGGCCCAGCGCGCCGAAGCCATCAAGACGCGTCACATCTTCAAAACGGAAATGGACGACCAGGCCCGCTCATTCATGTTCCCGCAGAACGAGCGCCTCAAGAAAGCTTGATGCCTTCGCGCCAATTGAATTCGTTCAACCGAATCCCTATCCATGAACCGCGAATCACTTGAGGCGATGGTTGAACGCTACTTCGCGGCGGTGGATAGCAAGGATCTGGCCACTGCCCTGTCGTTTTTCACGCCCGACGCCACCTTCACGATCGCCACGTATCAGACGACCTTCCGAGGTCGGGATACGGAAATTGCAGGGATGTTCGAGCGCCTCTTCAATCGCTACGACACCATCTACCACGGCCACTTCGACCATGTGGTCGCGCCGCCGGATCGGATTGCCTCACGGTTTGAAGTTCGCAACGGGCGCACCGGTCACCCGACGATTCATAAAAACAACGCCAACTTTTTCAAGCTTAAGGGCGCTTGTTTCGATGAGGTGTTTGTCTACATGAGCGGCGACAACGCCCTCACCTAGCGCCCACCCCACCCGCTCACTGATTGAGCACGGTGATGCTCACGCGCCGGTTGCGCGGGTCGGCCGGATTGGCCGGAATGAAGGGCGCCGTGTCGGCCACACCCTCGATGCGCTGGAAACGCTGGTAAGGGAGCCCCGCGCCCTGCATCAACTGGCGGGTGGCGTCGGCACGCTCGGTGGACAGCGTCCAGTTGTTGCGGCCGCTGTCGGGCGCGAAGCCCAAGCTGTCGGTGTGACCGCGGATCGTCACCTTGTTAGGCAGGTCCTTGATCGACTTGGCCACTTCAGACAGGAGCTGGGCTGCCTTCGGATCAAGCTGGTTGGTCCCGAGCTTGAACATGGAGTAATCCGCCTTGTCGATGATCTCGATGCGCAGGCCGTCCTTGTCTCGGGTGATATTCACCTGGTCTTGCATCGACTTGAGCTGCTTGTTCTCGGAGAGCTTTTCCTTGAGCTCTTTCTCGAGCTTCTCGAAGTTCTCGCGATCTTGCTTGGCCTTGCCGGAATCACCCTGGCCCTGGCCCGTCTGGCCCTGACCCTTGCCGTCCTGGCCCGACTCACCCTCTTGCGTCCCGCCCTCGGACTCGGGGGTCAGGCGTTCGAGCAAGGCGGTCTGCTTGGCGGTGAAGGGAAAACCGTCGGGGTCGATCACCGAGCGACCTCCGAGCAGGCCGTTGGAGCCCGCGAGCTCGCCGAACGCAATCTGGCTGTGAGAAGACGGCCGGAAGTAATCGGCCACGCTCTTGCGCTGATCTTCGTTGGACGCGCCGAGCAGCCACATCAGCAGGAAGAAGGCCATCATGGCCGTCATCATGTCGGCCAGCGCGATCTTCCAGGCGCCGCCGTGAGCGCCGCCATGACCATCCTCGACGATGATCTTCTTGATGATGGGGCGTACCGGCTCCTCCGCCGGCGCTGCGCCCTCCGCAGGAGCCTCCGGTGCAGGCGCCGCTGCCGCCTCGGGGGCGGCAGCAGGCGCGTCGGCCGGCTTTTCTTCCTCGGCGACTGCGGCTTCGGCCATCAGGACCCTCGCAAGCTATCGAACACTTCGGCGAAGCTCGGTTGGTTGTCGTGACTGATGCACGCCCTCGCCGTCTCGATCATCACCGGCTGCGGGAAGCCCCGCAAGTTGGCCACGATCATTTCCTTGATCACGTTGTAGATCTGACCTTCTTCGTCAATGATCTGCGCCAGCCGGCCCGCCCAGGGGTCGAACATGCCGTAGGACATGAACACACCCAGCATGGTGCCCACCAGCGCCGCGCCGATCAGGGCGCCCAGCACCGGCGGCGGTTGGTCAATCGCGCCCATGGTCTTAATCACACCCAGCACGCAGGCCACGATACCCAGCGCAGGCAGACCCCCCGCAATCGCCGCCAGCGCGCCCGACGCCTTCATCGCGTCGTGGTGGTGGGTCTTGATCGCGGTCTTCATGATGTCCTCGACGGTGTCGGCCTCCAGGTTGCCCTGAGAGATCACCGCCAGGCGCAGGGGGTCGCAAATCATCTGCACGATGAAGTGGTCCTTGGCCAGCTTGGGGAACTCACCGAAGATCGGGCTGGAATCGGGGTTCTCGACGTGGGCTTCCAGGGCCACCACGCCTTCTTTCTTCATCACCCCCAGCAGCTTGCCCACCAGCACCATCACAGCCAGGTAGTCGGCCTGCTTCCACTTCGGGCCCGAGATGCACTTGGCGATACCGCCCATGGCGGACTTGAAGATCGGAAAGCTGTTGGCCATCAGCGAGGCGCCGATGGCGGCGCCCAAGATGATGACGATCTCGATCGGCGCGGCCTTGATGATGGGCGCCATCTTGCCGCCGGCCGCGATATAGCCGCCGAACACCGTCGCGAACACCACCAACAGGCCTACGAAGAAAAACATGACGGACCTTTAATACTAAAAAACGCACCAGAGGCCGATGCACCAGCCCAATACCAGCTGGAACAGCAAATCCACCAGGTTGCCCAGGATCAGGATCGGCCCGCCCAGGTACAGCACGCACAAAAACAGCCCCAGAAGGGTCGGCCGGGCCCCCGGAATATCCAGGGCCAGCGCGTTTTGAGCGTTCTTCTTTCGGTCGGCCATCGGCGCGATCCCCTGTCATTTATCGGCACGAGCGCCTACAACTTGACCCTGGTCTTTTAGCCTTCGCATATTATGGTGCGATGAATGTCGTGTGGGACGAAGTAAGCCGAAATAATTGGGAGCTATTCCACGAGCAGCACGGCGGAAGTCTTGAGCAGTCATGGGCCTACGGGCAGGCCCTTCAAACTCTCAAAGTACGCATTCTCCGGGCCTCCATCACCGACGGCACCTCGCTTCTAGGCACCGCCCAATTCATGTCGCGGCGGCTGGCCGGCTACCTCTCGGTGGCCTCCTGCACCCGCGGGCCGGTCTGGCACCCGGATCTGCCGTCCGCAGACCGCGCCCAGGCCCTGCGCGCCCTCAAGAAATCTCTGCCCCTGCCTGCACTGAGGGTGCCGTTGTTCTCGCCCAACGCGCCAGCCGGTCCCGAGACGGACCTGGAAACCCGCGGCCTGTGGCGGGTCATGACCGGTTATTCCACCGTCATGCTGGACCTGAACCGGCCGCTGGCGCAATTGCGCAGCGACCTAGAAGGCAAATGGCGCAACCGCCTGGTCAAGGCCGAAGCCGACACCGCCTTCGCCACGCGGGTCGAACCCAACTTGCCGGAGTGCCTGCGCCTGCTCGAGCGCGAGACCCAGCAGCGCTCCGAGAAAAAATTCCATGGCCTGCCCGCCACCTTTGTGCAGGCCTACATCGAGGCCGCGCCCTCCAAGGACGCAGGCTTTGCGGTGAGCTTTGCGCAGTCGCGCCAGAAAGAGACAACGGCGGCCATGTTGTTCCTGATTCACGGCAGCGGCGCCACCTACCATGTGGGCTGGTCGGACGAAGCGGGCCGCAAGGCCAACGCGCACAATCTTCTGCTGTGGCGGGGCATCGATTACCTCAAGAAGCTGGGCGTCGAACGGCTCGACCTGGGTGGGGTCAACACCCGGGTGCTGCCCGGTATCTCCCGTTTCAAACTCGGCACCGGGGGCCGCCCCCTGACCCTGGCCGGTACCTATTTCTGAAAGAGCCTGAAACAGCGCCATGACGCACGCGATCGCGCACCGACACACACGCCTTGCCACCGGGTGGCGCCGACTCGTCGCAGGCCTGGCCGCCGCCTTGCTGCCGGGGCTTGCATGGGCCAACTGGGCCAAAGTCGGCGAAAGCGAGCTGGCCACGCTGTACATGGACCGCAGCTCGATCCAGCGTGAGGAAAACGTGGTGCGTGTCTGGGAAATCCAGGACCTCAAGGCCGCCGACGCCGACGGCGTGCGCTCACGCCGTTACCTGAACGAATACGACTGCAAATACCAGATGTACCGTATCAGCAACGTGACCAGCTACGCGGGCCCCATGCTCACGGGGCAGAAGCTGTTCGACCTCGAGACCAAGGGCCTGTGGCGCAAGGTGGGGGGCTTGAGCCCCTTCACCCTGAGCTTCGTGATTCACTGCGGCCGCTGACGGGCCGGCGGGCGCGGCGGGCTTTCAGGAAGCACTGATCTTGCGTCCGTTCAGGGGCTGCACCGGGCGCGCGTTCATCTTCAAGGGGAAGTTGTCGATCATTTCCTTCTGGATACCGATCGGCGCCTTGATGATGAAGAACTGCACGCCCTCGGTGCAAGGCGGCATGGTCAGCGAGCCTTCGTAGGCGTAGTGCGCCAGCGACTCGGGCAGCAGGTTGGCCGGGTTGATCGACACGCTGGACACCGTCACCTCCGGGCCTGCCTTGGCCGGCATGTTCTTCCAGATGGACCACAGCGCGCGGTTTTGAGCCGCGGACTCGCGCATCATCACCGCGACGACCAGCACCTTGCCACTGGCGTTTTTATGCACCAGGTGGGCACCCATCGCCATCGGCTTGCCATCGACCTGCTCCTGACTGGGTCGGTGGAAACTGATTTGCTGTAGCTCGTAGGACTCGGCGCCCACCTTGAGAACGTTGCCAGGCGGCACATTCACCATGACAGCGCGCCCGGTGTTGATCACGCGCAGCACGCCAGGCTTGTACTCGGCTTTGAGGGTGACGCTTGATTTTTCGAACGGGCCCGTGATGTTCACAGGGGACTGCGATTTGCCGTTCCCACAGGTCGCATAGCGGGCGCCCCACTTTTCGGGGCCGGCCTCTCCGTCGTAAGCCCATTCATCGCCTTGCGCGCCCGCGGGACCACCCTTGGCCTTTTTGTCCAACGCGAGGATTTCCTCGTGCAGTTTCTTGAGCTCTTTCTCATGGTCCTTGAGTGTCTTTTCCGCCACATACAGGCGCTTATCGACATCGGACGTCTTCGTCAGGGTGACCACCGACAGGGTCCCCAGCACGGCGAACAGGATAAAAACAATGCCGCCGCCCAGAATTCGTAGAAACATGATGTCCTCAAGAAAATCGAGTTAGTGCCGAATTAATGAACGTCACAGTTGGATTTTTTCCCGTGTGAAACCTTCAATTAGCGGCATATTATTCACAAGACCTGCCAGTATCATCGGATCATCGGGGCAGGTCTTGAGGGCAACATGAAGAACTTGATCATCGGCATCGCGGTGGGTGGGGTCCTGGCGGCAGGCGGCGTCCTGGGCATCCAGCAGCTGTTCTCCAACGAGGCCAAGCCTGTCGTCATTCCGGCCGGCCCCGCCGGCTCCGGCGGCACCAAGGCGGCCAGCAGCGGCGTGGTCGATCTGATCTGCGAGCTGCACCTGGACATCGAGGGCCAGCTGGCCCTGGGCATTCAGGGCAACGAGCCGCCCCGCATCACCATGGCCCAGGTCGACATGGACAAGTCCTCGGGCTGGTACCAGGGCAAGCTGTCCATCTCCGAGAGCCGCGCCGGTGTCCTGACCGTAGAAGGCAACAAGTTCGTGGTCTCGCGCCCGGCCATGTTCCAGCGCTTCGGGGTCAGCATCAACAAGGAATCCTTCACCGTCGACCGCACCACCGGCGCCTTCGAGCAATCCCTGGGCATCACCGACGGCCGCACGGTCAAGTTGATCAAGGGCACCTGCGCCAAGGTGATCAAGCCGCCGTTCTGACGCGTGGCCCTCGTCGACCTGCGCTGGCACGCCCGGGCGCTGCTGGCCCAGTCACGCTGGCGGCGCACCCGCAGCGCCATCGCCCAGTGGCTGGCCCAAGCCCCCGACGGCTTTGACGACCTCCTGTTGTTCGGCGCCAGCGCGGGCTGGATGATGGACGACGCCTTCCTCGGGCGTTTTCGGCGCATCGACGCTGTCGACTTCGAATGGGCCGCCTCGCCGCTGTTTCGCCTGCGTCATGCCGGGGTCATCGTCTCGCGCCGCATCCGCGTCACCTTCCATCGCGTCGAGGCCCTGGACAACCTGGAGCATCTTCTGGCCCTGCGCCCGCAGGCCTTGGTGCTGTTTGACAACGTGCTGGGGCAGTACACCCTGACCTGCCGCGACATCGAACGGGCCGAACGCACCCTGAGCGACCTGCAACGGCGCCTGCGCGGTCGCAGCTGGGGCTCGATCCATGACGCCCTCTCGGGTCCGGGCGAACGGCGGCCGGTGCACGCGCAGCCCGAACCGGTGATGCTGCCTGCCGGCACCCCCTGGCCCGAAGACCATCTGCTGGCCCAAGTGGGCGGGCGCGGCACCTGGGGCGATCACCTCACGCGCCAGGTGCTGCCTGCCAGCGCCGCCTCCACGCTGATTCCCTGGCAGCTCACACCGGGCTATTGGCACTGGCTGCAAGCGGGCTGGGTCACGCGTTAGACTTCACGCCCCCGCTGCACCGCAGCCTGCCCGCAGGCGATCTGGTGCTTCAGCCTCTGGATCCACACCACGAACCGCTGAAAGAGAGTGCCGTATGGCCAAGAAAGTATTCATCAAGACCTTCGGCTGCCAGATGAACGAGTACGACTCGGACAAGATGGCCGATGTCATGCAAGCCGCGCAGGGCTACGAGCCCACCCAGGATGTCGAAGAAGCCGACCTGATCCTGTTCAACACGTGCTCGGTGCGCGAAAAAGCCCAGGAAAAAGTCTTCTCCGACCTGGGGCGCGTCAAGCACCTCAAGGACCGCGGCGCGATCATCGGCGTGGGCGGCTGCGTCGCCAGCCAGGAAGGCGCCGCCATCATCGAGCGCGCGCCCTATGTGGATCTGGTGTTCGGCCCGCAAACCCTGCACCGCCTGCCCGAGCTGATCGCCCGCCGCGAGCGCGAACAACGCTCGCAAGTGGACATCAGCTTCCCGGAGATCGAGAAGTTCGACCACCTGCCGCCCGCGCGCGTCGAAGGCGCCACCGCCTTCGTGAGCATCATGGAAGGCTGCAGCAAGTACTGCAGCTACTGCGTGGTGCCCTACACCCGTGGCGAAGAGGTCTCGCGCCCCTTTGACGATGTCCTGACCGAAGTCGCGGGCCTGGCCGAACAGGGCGTGCGCGAAGTGACGCTGCTGGGGCAAAACGTCAACGCCTACCGCGGCAAGATGGGCGACACCAGCGACATCGCCGACTTCGCGCTCCTGATCGAGTACGTCGCCGAGATCCCAGGCATCGAGCGAATCCGCTACACCACCAGCCACCCCAACGAGTTCACGCAGCGCCTGATCGACGCGTATGCGCGCGTGCCCCAACTCGTGGGCCATCTGCACCTGCCCGTGCAGCATGGCAGCGACCGCATCCTGATGGCGATGAAGCGCGGTTACACCGCCATGGAATACAAAAGCACGATCCGCAAGCTGCGCGCCATCCGGCCCGAGCTGGCGCTCTCGAGCGACTTCATCGTCGGCTTTCCGGGTGAGACCGAAGACGATTTCCAGAAAATGATGAAGCTGATCGACGACGTCGGCTACGACAACAGCTTCAGTTTCATCTTCAGCCCCCGCCCGGGCACGCCCGCCGCCCAGTTGCACGACGACACGCCCCACGAGGTGAAGCTGCGCCGGCTGCAGCACCTGCAGGCCACGATCGAAGACAACGTGCGCCGCATCAGCGCCAGCCGCGTGGGCACGGTGCAAAAGGTGTTGGTGGAAGGCCCCTCGCGCAAGGACCCGACTGAGCTCTCAGGCCGCACCGAGTGCAACCGCGTGGTGAACTTCAAGGCGCCGGCTCGCCTGGTGGGGCAGATGGTGGACATCACCATCACCCAGGCCTACCCGCATTCGCTGCGGGGTGAGGTGGTGACGGTTTAGATCAGAACGGCATCTTGGGCATGCCCTTCATGCCCCCCATGCGCTTCATCATCTTCATCAGGCCGCCGCCCTTCATCTTCTTCATCATCCCCTGCATCTGCTCGAACTCATTGAGCAGGCGGTTCACTTCCTGAACATGAACGCCCGCGCCGGCGGCGATGCGGCGCTTGCGGGTGGCCTTGATCAGGTCGGGCTTGCGGCGCTCCAGCGCCGTCATGCTGCAGATGATGCCTTCCTTGCGGCGGATGTCGCGTTCGGCCTTGTCCATGTCGACCTGGCCGGCCTTGGCCTGCATCTGCGCGGGCAGCTTGTCCATCAACTGAGACAGGCCCCCCATCTTCTTCATCTGCTGGATCTGGGCCAGGAAGTCGTTGAGATCGAAGCCCTCGCCGCTCTTGACCTTGGCCGCCAGCTTCTGCGCGGCCTGCATGTCCACGCCGGCCTGCACCTGTTCGACCAGGGCCACGATATCGCCCATGCCCAGGATGCGCCCGGCGTGACGCTCGGCGTCGAACACCTCCAGGCCGTCGATCTTCTCGGACACGCCGGCGAACTTGATCGGCACGCCCGTCACCTGCCGCACCGACAGCGCCGCGCCCCCGCGTGAATCGCCGTCGGTCTTGGTCAGCACGATGCCGGTCAGCGGCAGGGCCTCCTTGAAGGCGCGCGCGGTGTTCACCGCGTCCTGACCCTGCATGGCGTCGACCACGAAGAGCGTCTCCACGGGCTTGAGGGCGCCATGCAGCTCCTGGATCTCGCGCATCAGCGCCTCGTCGATCGCCAGACGGCCGGCGGTATCCACCAGCAGCACGTCGAAATACTGGCGCTTGGCGTGATCCAGCGCGGCGCGGGCGATGTCCAGGGGCTTTTGGTCCGGGGTGCTCGGGAACCATTCGGCCCCAGCCTGAGCCGTCACCGTCTTGAGCTGCTCGATGGCGGCGGGCCGGTACACGTCGCCCGAGACCGTCAGCACCTTTTTCTTGCGCTTTTCAATGAGGTGGCGCGCCAGCTTGGCGGTGGTCGTGGTCTTGCCCGCACCCTGCAGACCGGCCATGAGGATCACCGCCGGGGGCTGCGCCGCCAGATTGATGTCGGCCACGCCCTCGCCGATGGTGGCGATCAGCTCGCGGTGGACGATGCCCACCAGGGCCTGGCCGGGGTTGAGCGATCCCGCCACCTCCTGGCCCATCGCCTTGTCCTTGACCCGGGCGATGAAATCGCGCACCACGGGCAGGGCGACGTCGGCCTCGAGCAGGGCCATCCGCACCTCGCGCAGCATGTCCTGCACGTTGCTCTCGGTGATGCGGGCCTGGCCCCGCATTTCCTTGACCAGGCGGGAGAGTTTGTCGGAGAGGGCTGAGGCCATGAAGATAAACTGCGAAACCATGATTTTATCCAGCGCCTCCCCGGCAGGCCTCGCCCTCACGCTGGCTGCGGCCGCGGCCTACGCGATTCCCGCTGCGGCCGCCGCGCGCCTGTCCGACGCCGCCGCGCGCCTGGCGCTGCAGGTCGCCTGGGTCCTGCACGCCGGGGTGCTGGCCTGGTCGCTCCTGGGCGATGCGCCCCGTTTCGGCTTCGCGCCCGCCCTGTCGGTCACGGCCTGGCTGGTGCTCACGGTCTACGCCATTGAGCGCCAGATGTTCCCCCAGCTGCGCGCGCGCTGGGCGCTGGCCGGCCTGGGCGCGGCCGCCTTGCTGCTGGCCCTGGCGTTCCCGGGCACGCCCCTGCATGCCTCCGCCTCGCCCTGGCTGCCGCTGCATTGGGCCCTGGGCATTGCCTCCTACGGCCTCTTCGGCGCCGCCGTGGCCCATGCCTGGATGATGATGCGCGCCGAGCGGCACATCCGCCAGGCCACCGACTCCCACGCTGGCGTGCCCCTGCTCACGCTGGAGCGCCTGACCTTTCGCTTCGTCACCGGAGGCTTCGTGCTGCTCTCGGCCACGCTCCTGGCGGGCGCGGTGTTCGGCGCCACGGGCTGGCGCTGGGACCACAAGACCATCTTCTCGGTGCTGGCCTGGATCGCCTTCGCCCTGCTCCTGCTGGGGCGGGCGCGCTTTGGCTGGCGCGGTCGCAAGGCGGTCCGCATCCTCTACATCGGTTCACTGCTGCTCCTGCTGGCGTATGTGGGCTCGCGCTTCGTCCTGGAAGTGATGCTCGGGCGCGGCGCATGAAATACCTGGTCCTGGCTGCCATCCTGGCGGTGGTCTACCTGCTGTGGCGGGCGCAGCAGCGTCGTCAGGACGCCACCCGCGAGCGTCCGGCCGCGCCCCCGCAGGCCGACCCGGCCCTGCCCCAGGACATGGTGCAGTGCCCGGTGTGCGCCCTGCACCTGCCCCGCAACGAAGCCGTGGCCGACCCGCAGGGCCGCCTGTACTGCTCGCCGGAACACCGCGCGAGCACCCGGCGCTAGGCCCCCTCTCGAACCCCTCGCACCCCGCATGCACCGCACGCCCGAGGTCCCCGCCGCCACGCCCCTGTGGCACGGCGGCTGGTACCGCTTTGCCCACCGCGCCGACTCGCCCAACTTCGGGCCCCGGCCCGAGGGCACGGCGATCGACCTGATCGTGGTGCACTCCATCAGCCTGCCCCCGGGCCACTATGGCGGCGACGAGGTACAGCGACTGTTTTGCAACACCCTCGACTGGGACGCCCACCCCTATTTCCAGTCCATCCGCGGGCTGAAGGTGTCCGCCCACTTCTACGTCCGACGCGGTGGCGAGCTGTGGCAGTTCGTCAGCTGCGACCACCGGGCCTGGCATGCGGGCGCCTCCAGCCACCAGGGGCGGGACAACTGCAACGACTACGCCATCGGCATCGAGCTCGAAGGGCTGGAGGGCGAGTCCTTCGAACCTTCGCAGTACGAAACCCTGGCCGGCCTGTCGGCTGCCATCGCACAGGCCTATCCGATCCGCCACCTGGTCGGCCACGAGCACATCGCGCCAGGCCGCAAGGGCGATCCGGGCGCAGCGTTCGACTGGCCGGCCCTGCACCGCAGCCTGGGTTGGCCCGCCACCGCCTTTCCCGGATGAACTTTGGTTTTCCACCGCTGCGGCGGGGTCTGGAAAAATTTCAGAGTCAATAGCGCGAACACTACATCTAGTGGCTTGCCACAGCCCCAGACCCTAGATATAGTGCCCAGCGTACCCCGCAGATTCGAAAACCCGGAGCGTTCAGCCCCGCGCGCGCAGCGCTCCCGCGACAAAAGACAACATCGATAAGAGGACCCATGCAGACTGTCCAGAGCTCCCCCGCCGCGCAACCCCTCACCAGCGCCCTGGCCCCGACCGCGGTCACCCCTTCCCACGCGGGCAGCACCGGCCATGCCCTGGCGCATTACCAGATCATCCGCCGCAACGGCGCCGTCGTGCCCTTCGAGCCGGACAAGATCGCCATCGCCATGATGAAAGCCTTCCTGGCGGTGCACGGCACCCAGGGCGCGGCGTCGGCCAGCGTGCGCGAAACGGTGGACACCCTCACCCAGGCCGTGGTGCGCGCGATGATGCGCTCGCGTCCGGGCGGCGGCACCTTCCACATTGAAGACGTGCAGGACCAGGTCGAATTGGGCCTGATGCGCGGCGGCCACCACGAGATCGCCCGCGCCTACGTGCTGTATCGCGAGCGTCGCGCGCAAGAGCGCGCTGCCAAGCAGACCGAAGCCGCCCCCCCGCAGGAGCCGGCGCTGCACGTCACCGACCGCGGCCAGCGCGTGCCGCTGGACGTGGGCTACCTCAAGAGCCTGATCACCAGCGCCTGCAGCGGCCTGGGCGCCGACGTCAAGCCCGACCCGATCGTGGCCGAGACCATGCGCAACCTGTACGACGGCGTGCCGATCGACGAGGTGTACAAGGCCTCCATCCTGGCCGCCCGCACCCTGATCGAGAAAGACCCCGACTACACCTACGCCACGGCCCGCCTGCTGCTGCACACGATCTTCAAGGAGATCCTGGGCCGCGACATGACCCCGGCCGAAGCCGCCGGCAGCTACGCCGACTACTTCCCCGGCTTCATCAAGAAGGGCGTCGACAACGATCTGCTGCATGCCGACATGCTCCAGTACGACCTGACCCGCCTGGGCGCTGCACTCAAGCCCGAGCGCGACCTGCAGTTCGACTACCTGGGCCTGCAGACCCTGTACGACCGCTACTTCCTGCACGTGCGCAAGACCCGCATCGAGCTGCCGCAGGCTTTCTTCATGCGCGTGGCCATGGGCCTGGCCCTCAATGAAATCGACCGTGAAGCCCGCGCTATCGAGTTCTACGAGGTGCTCTCCAGCTTCGACTTCATGTCGTCCACGCCCACCCTGTTCAACTCGGGCACCCTGCGCTCGCAGCTGTCGTCCTGCTACCTGACCACGGTGCCCGACGACCTGGACGGCATCTACGAATCCATCAAGGAAAACGCCCTCTTGTCCAAGTTCGCCGGCGGCCTGGGCAACGACTGGACCCGCGTGCGCGCGCTGGGCTCCCACATCAAGGGCACCAACGGCGAGTCGCAAGGCGTGGTCCCCTTCCTGAAGGTGGTCAACGACACCGCAGTGGCCGTCAACCAGGGCGGCAAGCGCAAGGGCGCGGTCTGCACGTATCTCGAGACCTGGCACCTCGACATCGAAGAATTCCTCGAGCTGCGCAAGAACACCGGCGACGACCGCCGCCGCACCCACGACATGAACACCGCGAACTGGATTCCGGACCTGTTCATGAAGCGGGTGATGGAAAAGGGCCCGTGGACGCTGTTCTCACCTTCCTCGGCGCCTGACCTGCACGACCTGTTCGGCGCGGATTTCGAGAAGGCCTATGTCGCCTACGAAGAGAAGGCCGCCCGCGGCGAGATCAAGCCGCACAAGGTGGTGCAGGCCACCGACCTGTGGCGCAAGATGCTCAGCATGCTGTTTGAGACCGGGCATCCCTGGATCACCTACAAGGACGCCTGCAACGTGCGCAGCCCGCAGCAGCACGTGGGCGTGGTGCACTC
>JBEEIS010000018.1:0-7281 GCA_041169755.1 Pseudomonadota bacterium
CGCGCATGCTCGACGAGTCGACCAATCCGGTCACCTTCGCCGACGTCGCCGGTTGCGACGAGGCCAAGGAGGAGGTCAAGGAGGTGGTCGACTTCCTCAAGGACCCGCAGAAATTCCAGAAGCTTGGCGGGCGCATCCCACGCGGCGTGCTGCTGGTCGGCCCTCCAGGCACCGGCAAGACGTTGCTGGCCAAGGCTATCGCTGGCGAAGCCAAGGTGCCGTTTTTCAGCATCTCTGGCTCCGATTTTGTGGAGATGTTCGTCGGTGTCGGCGCCGCGCGTGTGCGCGACATGTTCGAAAACGCCAAGAAGAACGCTCCCTGCATCATCTTCATCGACGAGATCGACGCCGTCGGCCGCCAGCGTGGCGCCGGCCTGGGTGGCGGCAACGACGAGCGCGAGCAGACCCTCAACCAGATGCTGGTCGAGATGGACGGCTTCGAGACCAACCTGGGTGTGATCGTGGTGGCGGCCACCAACCGTCCCGACATCCTGGACGCCGCTTTGCTGCGCCCGGGTCGCTTTGACCGCCAGGTGTATGTGCAGCTGCCCGATATCCGCGGCCGCGAGCAGATCCTGAACGTTCACATGCGCAAGATCCCGATCGGCACCGACGTGAACGCGAGCATCATCGCGCGCGGCACGCCTGGCATGTCCGGCGCCGACCTGGCCAACCTGTGCAACGAAGCCGCCCTCATGGCCGCCCGCCGCAATGCGCGCCTGGTGGAGATGCAGGACTTCGAAAAGGCCAAGGACAAGATCTTCATGGGCCCCGAGCGCAAGTCCATGGTCATGCCCGAAGAGGAGCGTCGCAACACCGCCTATCACGAGGCCGGCCACGCCCTGATCGGCAAGATGCTGCCCAAGTGCGACCCGGTGCACAAGGTCACCATCATCCCGCGCGGTCGCGCGCTGGGCGTGACCATGAGCCTGCCCGAGAAGGATCGTTTCAGCTACGACAGCGATTACATGCTGAACCAGATCAGCATGTTGTTCGGTGGCCGCATCGCCGAAGAAGTGTTCATGAAGCAGATGACCACCGGCGCCTCCAACGACTTCGAGCGCGCCACCAACCTGGCCCGCGACATGGTCATGAAGTACGGCATGTCCGAGGCGCTGGGCCCCATGGTCTACGCCGAGAACGAGGGCGAGGTGTTCCTGGGCCGCTCGGTGACCAAGACCACGAACATGAGCGAGCAGACCATGCAGAAGGTCGACGCCGAGGTGCGCCGCATCATCGACCAGCAGTACGCCCTGGCGCGTCGCCTGATCGAGGACAACCAGGACAAGATGCACGCGATGGCCAAGGCCCTCCTGGAGTGGGAAACCATCGACGCCGAGCAGATCGACGACATCATGGCCGGCAAGCCGCCGCGCCCGCCCAAGGACTTCACCCCGCGCACGCCGTCCTCCGGCGGTGGCGACTCGGGCGGTGCCCCAGTGGTGGATCCGGCCCCGCAAGGCGCCTGACCTGACTTGACGCGCGCCGCCAGGCGCTCGCACCGCAACTCGGCCACGGCCCCCGCATGTTCCGCATGCTGGGGCCGTGTCGCTTGCAACACAGTCCATTTTCATTACGTCGGTTGCACCCGCGCCGCGGGACGGGCTGAACGACAATTCCCGCATGCATTGGCAAACCACCCGCCACCGGATTGACTTGGGCGTGCCCCGCGTGATGGGCATCGTCAACCTCACCCCCGATTCCTTCTCCGACGGCGGGCGCCATGCCAGCGTCAGCGCCGGCATACACCACTGCGAGCGACTGGTGGCTCAGGGTGCGGACATCCTGGACCTGGGGGCGGAATCCACCCGCCCGGGCAGTCCACCGGTGCCCCTGGAGGAAGAACGTGCGCGCCTGTTGCCGGTACTACGTGAGGCGCTGGCGCTGGGTGTGCCGGTCTCGGTCGACACCTACAAGGCCGAGGTCATGCGCGAAGTGCTGGACCTGGGTACGGACATCATCAATGACATCTGGGCCCTGCGCAAGCCCGGGGCGGCGGATGTGGTGGTTGCCCACGGACGTTGTGGCGTATGTCTGATGCATATGCACGGGCAGCCGCAGACCATGCAGCTGGCGCCGATGGAGGGCGACGCGGTGCCCCCGGTACGCGACTTCCTGCGCGGGGTGACGGGCGAACTTCGTGCGCGCGGCGTGGACCCCACGCGCATCGCCTGGGACCCGGGCATCGGCTTTGGCAAGACGCCGGCGCAGAACTTCGCCTTGCTCGCCCGCCAGGAGGACTTGCTGGCCGATGGCCAGCCCCTGCTGGTGGGATGGTCACGCAAATCCTCGCTGGGCACGGTGACCGGCCTGGCGGCGTCCGAGCGCCTGGTACCCAGCGTGGCGGCGGCGGTGCTCGCCGTCGAACGCGGCGCGCGCATCGTGCGGGTCCACGACGTGGCGCCCACCGTCGCGGCCCTGAAGGTCTGGGTGGCGGCCGCCCGGCCCGGGGCCGGCGTGCAGGCGCGACAATAGGCCCCATGACCCGCAAATACTTCGGGACCGACGGCATCCGCGGCACCGTCGGCCAGCCGCCCATCACCCCCGACTTCGTCCTGCGCCTGGCGCATGCGGTGGGACGCGTCCTCAAGCGCACTGAATCCCGACCCACGGTCCTCATCGGCAAGGACACGCGCATTTCCGGCTACATGCTGGAAAGTGCCCTCGAGTCCGGCTTCAATTCCGCCGGTGTCGACGTGATGCTGCTCGGGCCGCTGCCGACCCCAGGCGTGGCCTACCTCACGCGCGCGCAGCGCGCCAGCCTGGGCGTGGTGATCAGCGCCAGCCACAACCCATTCGGGGACAACGGCATCAAGTTCTTCAGCGCGCAGGGCACCAAGCTGTCCGATGCCTGGGAGCGCGAGGTCGAGGCCATGATCGATGAGCCGCCAGCCTGGGCCGACTCGGCCAGCCTGGGCAAGGCCAAGCGACTGGACGATGCGGCGGGGCGCTACATCGAGTTCTGCAAAAGCACCTTCGACCCCGACCTCACGCTCAAGGGCTGCAAGATCGTGGTCGATGCAGCCCACGGCGCGGCTTATCAGATCGCGCCCTTGGTCTTTCACGAACTGGGCGCCGAGGTGCACACCATCGGCTGCGCGCCCGACGGCCTGAACATCAACCGCGAGGTGGGTGCAACCCACCCCGACGCGGTGATCCGCGCGGTGCTGGAGCAGGGCGCTGATTTCGGTATCGCGCTCGATGGCGACGCCGACCGCCTGCAGGTGGTCGATGCCAAGGGGCGCCTGTACAACGGCGACGAGCTTCTGTACCTGATGGTCGACGAGCGCCTGTCCCGTGGCGAGCAGGTCGCCGGCGCGGTGGGCACGCTCATGACCAATATGGCGGTTGAACTGGCCCTGAAACGGCGCGGCCTGGAATTCGTGCGCGCCGCGGTGGGCGACCGCTACGTCCTGGAGGAACTCAATCGCCGGGGCTGGCTGCTGGGGGGCGAGGGCTCGGGCCACCTGCTGGCGCTGGACAAGCACACCACCGGCGACGGCCTGGTCAGCGCGCTGCAGGTGCTCAAGGCCTGCGTGCGCAGTGGCAAGAGCCTGTCGCAGCTGCTGGAGGACGTGCGCCTGTTCCCGCAGGTGCTGCTCAACGTGCGCCTGGCCCCGGGGCAGGACTGGAAGTCCAGCGCGCCGCTGGCTGCGGCCACGCGCGAGGTCGAGACCGAACTCGCCGGCAAGGGCCGCTTGCTGGTGCGCGCCAGCGGCACCGAGCCGCTGCTGCGAATCATGGTCGAGGCTGCCGATGCGGCGCAGGCACGCGCTTGCGCCGAGCGGCTGGTGGCGGCGGTGCAGGCGGGCTGAGGTCCGCCGCACGGCCTGGGCCACGCCCGGGTCACGAAACTGACTTGCTTTCGACATGCGGATGTCACGGCTGGGCTGAATACTGAGTGGCATCACTTTCATGGAGATGCCCAGTGAGAGAGCTGCCCACCCCGACCTTCGCACTATCGCCTGTCAGTCTGCCCAGGGGGTCACTTCGACGACCGGATCCGACGAGCCCTGCGCTGGAGCGCGGCACCATTTCTGTGGTTTGGGCGACCCACCAAGATGAGGTTCGTGAAGCGCAGCGACTGAGGTATGACGTCTTCGCCCGAGAGATGGGGGCACGCCTGGATGGCGACGTTCCCGGGCACGACATCGACTTGTTTGATGACTACTGCGAGCACCTGAGGGTGCGCGACACCGCTAGCGGCGCGGTGGTGGGCACCTACCGCGTGCTCACGCCCGCCCAGGCCCGCCGCGTGGGTAGCCTCTACACCGAGACCGAATTCGACCTGACCCGCCTGCGTTCCCTGCGCAGTCGGATGGTAGAGCTCGGTCGCAGCTGCGTGCACCCGGACTACCGGCAGGGCAGCGTCATCCTGGCGCTATGGGGGGCGCTCGCCGAGTTCATGGTGCGCAACGACCTGGACACCATGATCGGCTGTGCCAGCATTCCGATGCTGCGTGACGGTATGCCCAGCGGCGATCTGGCGGCCAGCCTCTGGCGCCAGGTGCAGCGCGACCACCTGGCGCTGATCGAGTACCAGGTCCGCCCGCGCCTGCCGCTGCCGATCGAGCGTCTGGACGACACGCTGGACGTGGAGGCGCCAGCCCTGATCAAGGGCTACCTGCGCCTGGGCGCGCAGGTACTCGGGGCGCCGGCCTGGGACCCGGACTTCAACACCGCCGACCTGCCGATGCTGATGCGGATCGCCGATCTGCCGGCTCGCTACCGCAAGCACTTCCTCGGACGTTGAGCATGCGCGCTGCCTACGACGCACTCGCAACGGAAGCGGCGGGTGCCGTCGCTGCAGCTTCAGCAGCCGACAGGACTTCCAACGCCGCCGAGTACCGAGGTCGGCGCTTTCGCGCGGTCTTCATCTCGGATGTCCACCTGGGTACGTCGGGCTGCCAAGCCCACGCTCTGCTGGAGTTCCTGCGTGACCACACCTGCGACACTCTTTACCTTGTGGGCGACATCATCGACGGTTGGGCCCTGCGCCGGCGCTGGTACTGGCCGCAGCCGCACAACGATGTGGTGCAGAAGATCCTGCGCAGCGCGCGCAAGGGCACCCGCGTGGTCTATGTCCCCGGCAACCACGACGAGTTCGCCCGCGAGTTCACCGATCACCCCTTCGGCGGCATCGAGCTGGTGCGCGATGCGGTGCATGTGACCGCCGATGGCCGCCGCCTGTGGGTGATCCACGGCGACGACTTCGACGGCGTGGTCCAGTGCGCCCGCTGGCTCGCCTATGTAGGCGACAACCTGTACGAGTTCACCCTCAAGCTCAATCGCCACCTCAATCGCCTGCGCGCGCGCCTGGGGATGCCGTACTGGTCGCTCTCGGCCTACCTGAAGCACAAGGTCAAGAAGGCGCTGAACTACGTCACCGACTTCGAGGTGGCGGTGGCGCGCGAGGCCCGCCGGCGCGGGCACCAGGGCGTCGTATGCGGCCATATCCACCGGGCGGAGATGCGCGAGATCGACGGCACCCTGTACTGCAACGATGGTGACTGGGTCGAGAGCCGCACGGCCCTGGTCGAACACCACGATGGAACGCTGGAGCTGGTGCACTGGCAGCCGGTGGGCCATGAGCCACCCGAGCCTCTGGCGCCGCAGCCGGAAACCGCCACACAAGGAGCTGCATGAAGATCGCACTGGTTACCGACGCCTGGGCGCCGCAGGTCAACGGCGTGGTCACTACCCTGGTGGAATTGGTGGCGCACCTAGAGGTACTGGGTCACGAGGTGCTGGTGATCGAGCCGGGCCAGTTCGAGACGCGACCCTGCCCGGGCTACCCCGGCATCGACCTGGCCAAGTCGCCCGCCAAGGGGCTGGCGCAGCGCCTGGATGCCTTTGAACCCGACGCCATCCACCTGGCCACCGAAGGTCCTCTGGGTTGGGCGGGTCGTCGCTATTGCCTCCGGCGTGGCCTGGCCTTCACCACGGCGTTTCACACCCGCTTCCCCGAGATTCTGCAGGCGGCGTTGCGGGTGCCCCTGTCCTGGGGCTACGCGCTGTTCCGACATTTCCATCGCCCCTCCTCGGGCGTGATGGTGCCCACCGAGGGCGTACTGCGCATGCTGGAGGGTCGTGGCTTCACCCACTTGCGCGCCTGGACCCATGGCGTGGATACCGGGCTGTTCCAGTTCGCCGAGCCCGCGCAGGCCAGCCGCGCCTTGGGTCTGCTCAAACGCCCGGTGGCCCTTTTCGTCGGTCGCGTGTCTTACGAGAAGAATATCGAGGCCTTTCTGAAGGTGGACCTGCCTGGGACCAAGGTGGTCTGCGGCGTAGGGCCGGTGGAGGCTTCCTTGCGCGCGCGCTATCCGCAGGTGCACTGGGTCGGGCTGCTGCCGCGTACCGAACTTGCCGAGGTCTATGCGGCGGCGGATGTCTTCGTGTTCCCTAGCCGCGCCGACACCTTCGGCCTGGTGATGCTCGAGGCCATGGCCTGTGGAACACCGGTGGCGGCCTATCCGGAGGACGGGCCGTTGGAGGTACTGGCCCGGCGTCGCTCTCCGGATGGCCCCCGCCTGGGGGGCGTCCTGCATGAGGACCTGCGTATTGCGTGCCACGAGGCCCTGCGCTTGCCTCGCCAGGAGGCCCGAGCCCGCGCCATGGATTTCAGCTGGGAGGAGGCGACTCGCCGTTTCGTGGGATTCCTCGTCGCCTGCCGCCCGCCAACGCGGGTGGATGACACCCAAGCCACTGTCACATCGCTGTCATCTCAACCGTGAACACTGCTTGGGTGTATCTTTCCGAGCAGTTCCCATGAAGTCTCCCGCGACCCCAGCCTCCGCCGCCACGCGTACGCCTTGGCTGGATCGCGATCACAGCATCCTGGCCTTCAACGAGCGGGTGCTGGATTGGGCGCGCAGGCCCGACGTACCGGCGCTGGAGCGGCTGCGGTACCTGTGCATCGTGTCCTCCAACCTGGATGAATTCTTCGAGGTTCGCTTTGCGCCGCACCTGATGGCCGCACGCACGGGCGAGGTCAGCGACATCGGTTCACCCGCCTCGTTCGAGGCCCTGTCGCGAGAGGCTCACGCGCTGGTGGACACACAGTACACCCTATACAACGACGCGCTGATCCCGTTGCTGGCTCGTGCCGGCATCGAGATCCTCTCGCACGCCGACCGCAGCCCTGAGCAGCGCAAGTGGGTGGCCGAGTATTTCGAGCGCCAGGTGCGGCCGCTGCTGATTCCGGTCAGTCTGGATCCGGCTCACCCCTTCCCGCAGGTGGCCAACAAGTCGCTCAATTTCATCGTGCGACTGGGCGGGCGT